>NZ_AKJO01000018.1:0-19035 GCF_000282295.1 Pseudomonas sp. GM33 | reverse complement strand
CAGCGTGTTTTCACACAGCCTGCGGGAGCGGGTTTTATCGAGTAGAGCGGTTGTCAGCGGGCGTACATGCCCCACCAGAAGACGTGACCGAGGATAACGATCTGCTCTTCCTGGATTTCCTGGAAGCTGTAGTCCTCGTCCGGATGTTCGTCGCGGTTGAAGCTGCGCAGGCGAATCCCGGTCGGCAGGCGATACAGCTGTTTCACCCGAAGTTGTCCGTTGTGATTGATTGCATAAAGGTCGCCATCAACGATATCGCCGATGCCGCACTTGCCGGCATTGACCCCGACCGTCGCCCCGTCACGCAGTACCGGCAACATGCTGTTGCCCCGCACTGTCACGCACTTGGCCTGGTCGAACTGTACGCCGTTATGGCGCAGGCTACGTTTGCCGAAGCGCAGGCTAGAGCGCTCGCTTTCCTCGATGACGAATCTTCCCGATCCTGCGGCCAATTCAACCTCGCGAAGAAAGGGGACCGACACCTCGTCGTCATCGACAGGGGTATCGTCGTCCCACAGGCTTATGTCCTTGAGTTCCGAATGCACAGGAGCGCGCCCGGCATTGGCGGCGGGTGCGACGTCCGCGCGACCCCGCAATTGGTCGGTGCTCACGCAAAAGTACTCGGCGATCTTCGAAATATGTTTATCCGAAGGATCGACGATCTTCCCGCTGAGAATGCGCGAGAGCGTGGATTGAGGCACGCCGGTACGACGGTGAAGCTCCGTGGGGGAGATCCCGTGCTGGTCGAGCAATGCTCTTAAGACAGTAGATACGTTGCGTTTGTGCATACCGCGCATAGTGCTGGTTATTTTCGCAGAAAACAAATGCCCAATTGCATAATCGATGCATAACCTGTTTTTTGCATCGTAAAAGATGTCACCCGGCCGCGATGCCTGCGTCGGGTAGAGCGCCCATGGTAACCTTGCGCCCATCGCGGAAAAGCCCGGCCGTTGCCCCGCTTTTGCCCCACCTCTTTCAACGAGCTTCCTGACAATCCGATGAATAAAGCCGTCTCCGACCTCTCCTCCCACACCCCCATGATGCAGCAGTACTGGCGCCTGAAAAACCAGCACCCGGACCAGCTGATGTTCTACCGCATGGGCGACTTCTACGAGATCTTCTATGAAGACGCGAAGAAGGCCGCCAAGTTGCTGGACATCACCCTGACCGCCCGTGGGCAGTCGGCGGGGCAGGCGATTCCGATGTGCGGGATTCCTTACCACGCCGCCGAGGGTTACCTGGCGAAACTGGTGAAGCTTGGCGAGTCGGTGGTGATCTGCGAGCAGGTCGGTGACCCGGCCACCAGCAAAGGACCGGTAGAGCGGCAGGTGGTGCGCATCATCACGCCGGGGACGGTGAGTGACGAAGCGCTGCTCGACGAGCGTCGGGACAACCTGATCGCTGCCGTCCTGGGTGATGAGCGTCTGTTCGGCCTGGCGGTGCTGGACATCACCAGTGGCAACTTCAGCGTGCTGGAAATCAAGGGGTGGGAAAACCTGCTGGCGGAACTGGAGCGGGTCAACCCGGTGGAGCTGCTGATCCCCGATGACTGGCCCAAGGATTTGCCGGCGGAAAAACGCCGCGGTGTGCGTCGTCGTGCGCCGTGGGATTTCGAGCGCGATTCGGCGCTCAAAAGCCTGTGCCAGCAATTCTCGACCCAGGACCTCAAGGGCTTTGGCTGCGAAAATCTGACCCTGGCCATCGGCGCCGCCGGTTGCCTGCTGGCCTACGCCAAGGAAACCCAGCGCACCGCCCTGCCTCACTTGCGCAGCTTGCGTCATGAACGCCTGGACGACACCGTGGTACTCGATGGCGCCAGCCGTCGCAACCTGGAGCTCGACACCAACCTGGCCGGCGGCCGCGACAACACCCTGCAATCGGTGGTGGACCGTTGCCAGACTGCCATGGGCAGCCGCCTGTTGACCCGCTGGCTGAATCGCCCGTTACGCGATCTGACGGTGCTGTTGGCACGTCAGACCTCGATCACCTGCCTGCTCGACGGTTACCGCTTCGAAAGACTGCAACCGCAGCTCAAGGAAATCGGCGACATCGAGCGGATTCTTGCGCGGATCGGCCTGCGCAATGCCCGCCCGCGCGACCTCGCCCGCTTGCGTGACGCCCTCGGCGCACTGCCCGAACTGCAAGTGGCAATGACGGAGCTCGAAGCCCCGCACCTCCAGCAACTCGCCAGCATCACCAGTACCTACCCGGAACTGGCGGCACTCCTGGAAAAAGCCATCATCGACAACCCGCCCGCGGTCATTCGGGACGGCGGCGTGCTGAAAACCGGCTACGACAGCGAACTCGACGAACTGCAATCGCTCAGCGAAAACGCCGGACAATTCCTGATCGACCTCGAAGCACGGGAAAAGGCCCGCACCGGCCTGTCCCACCTGAAAGTCGGCTACAACCGCATTCACGGTTACTTCATCGAGCTGCCAAGCAAGCAGGCGGAGTCGGCACCCGCCGACTATGTTCGCCGCCAGACGCTCAAAGGTGCCGAGCGCTTCATTACGCCGGAACTCAAGGCATTCGAAGACAAGGCATTGTCAGCCAAGAGCCGCGCCCTGGCCCGCGAGAAGATGCTGTACGAAGCACTGCTCGAAGACCTGATCGCCCAATTGCCGCCCTTGCAGGACACTGCAGGCGCCCTGGCCGAACTGGACGTCTTGAGCAACCTGGCAGAGCGTGCATTGAACCTCGACCTGAACTGCCCGCGCTTCGTCAGCGAACCGTGCATGCGCATCAGCCAGGGCCGCCATCCGGTGGTCGAGCAAGTGCTGACCACGCCGTTCGTGGCCAACGACCTGAGCCTGGACGACAATACGCGCATGCTGGTGATCACCGGCCCGAACATGGGCGGTAAATCCACCTACATGCGTCAGACCGCTCTGATTGTGCTGCTGGCGCATATCGGCAGCTTCGTGCCGGCGGCCAGTTGCGAATTGTCGCTGGTCGACCGCATCTTCACCCGGATCGGTTCCAGCGATGACCTGGCCGGCGGGCGCTCGACCTTCATGGTGGAAATGAGCGAAACCGCGAACATTCTGCACAACGCCACCGAGCGCAGCCTGGTGTTGATGGACGAAGTCGGGCGCGGCACCAGCACCTTCGATGGTCTGTCCCTGGCCTGGGCGGCGGCCGAACGCCTGGCGCATCTGCGTGCCTACACGCTGTTCGCCACCCACTACTTTGAACTGACCGTCCTGCCGGAGGCCCAGCCGCTGGTGGCCAACGTGCACCTCAATGCCACCGAGCACAATGAACGCATCGTGTTCCTGCACCATGTGCTGCCGGGGCCGGCCAGCCAGAGTTATGGCCTGGCCGTGGCACAGCTGGCAGGCGTACCGACTGAAGTCATTACCCGCGCCCGCGAGCATTTGAGCCGCCTGGAAGACACCGCCCTGCCCCATGAGTCGCCAGCCCCTGCCAAAGGTAAACCGGCGGCTCCACAGCAAAGCGACCTGTTCGCCAGTCTGCCGCACCCGGTGCTGGATGACCTGGCCAAGCTTGATCTGGACGACATGACACCACGTCGTGCTCTCGAATTGCTCTATACACTAAAGACACGGATCTAACGCAGCGGCTTGCAAGCTGTTAGAATCTCGCGCGGTTTGGGATGCTGCTGGCTAATAGCCTGGCCAGCAGACTATCGCTCCCGAACCTGGCGACCCCTACGAGAAGGGGCGCAGCAAGCCGCGCCTGAGGAGAAAATTAGAAATGACCTTCGTCGTCACCGACAACTGCATCAAGTGCAAGTACACCGACTGCGTAGAAGTCTGTCCGGTGGACTGCTTTTACGAAGGCCCGAATTTCCTGGTGATTCACCCGGATGAGTGCATCGATTGCGCGCTGTGCGAACCTGAATGCCCTGCCGTGGCTATCTTCTCCGAAGATGAGGTTCCGGCCGGCATGGAGAACTTCATCGAGCTGAACGCTGAGTTGGCCGATATCTGGCCAAACATCACCGAACGCAAGGATCCAATGCCCGATTCCGCAGAATGGGATGGCAAGCCAGGCAAGATCGCAGACCTCGAACGCTGATTACCCCCGCGTTCGCGAAAAAGGCCCCACAAGGGCCTTTTTGCTTTTCTGCGGGCAAAAAAAGGGTTGTTCACGCAATGCCGGGGAACACCGATTACTGTATGAGCCGGTTTGCTGACGATGGCGGCCTCATGCCTGGCGGATTTTGTTGGTGGTGTGCCTATCCATTTCTGCGGTAACGGCCGCTTATGCTTCCGCCTTTACTGCGGGTCACTTGGAGGAGCGGAACGCCGCCCGGCCTGTAGGAGCGAGCTTGCTCGCGATGGAGGTCGTCACAGGTTGACGGACAGGCTCAGGGCGTGAGGGGGCGTGCACCGCAAAAGCACCGCGAGGCGAGATTACGCTCGGCCTCGTTGTTTGGTGGTGCACGCTTTCCCCTGTAGGAGCTGCCGCAGGCTGCGATCTTTTGATCTTCAGCAATCTCCAGATCGCAAAAACAAGATCAAAAGATCGCAGCCTCCGGCAGCTCCTACAGATAATTCGTTATCTGTGTTCCCCCGGGATTCCGTGAAGAACCAAAAAAAAGGGGCGGTTTGACCCGCCCACATTTTTTCCCTATTCCCTGTGTTCCTTTTCATCATCCTGATGAATCGCGTCCTGCGATTTCCATATCCCTCATCCTTGAAGGACGTGTCTGTCCGTCGACACAACCTCAATACTAGAGTGTTCCCCTGCGGGATCAATCGCCCCTTGGCGCGAAACCCAGCTGTCACACGTCCTTAATAATAAAAAATTGCCATATAAATCAAAAAAATAAAAACGAAAGGCGTTCAACATGGACGATTGCCAGGGTGTAAAAATAACGAACACTTACGCAAGTGTAAGCCTAGGCTTACAGCACGAAACCAAAATCCCGAGGGGATTCGGTATTCTGGCCAGGCAATAAAAAACCCCGAGCCAGTCGGGGTTTTTCATGCCATCGCAGTGAATGCCTTATTGGAACAGCGACTCACTCGACAGACCATTTTTTTCCAGGATCTCGCGCAGTCGCTTCAAGCCTTCCACCTGAATCTGCCGGACCCGCTCACGGGTCAGGCCGATTTCCAGGCCGACGTCTTCAAGGGTGCTGCTTTCATGACCGCGCAGGCCGAAGCGGCGTACAACCACTTCGCGTTGCTTGTCGGTCAGTTCCGAGAGCCATTGATCGATGCTCTGGGACAGGTCGTCGTCCTGCAACAGTTCGCATGGATCGGTCGGGCGGTCGTCAGTCAGGGTGTCGAGCAGGGTTTTATCCGAATCCGGACCCAGCGAGACGTCGACGGAGGAAACCCGCTCGTTAAGGCCGAGCATACGCTTGACCTCTCCCACCGGTTTTTCCAGCAGGTTGGCGATTTCTTCGGGTGAGGGTTCATGGTCGAGTTTTTGCGTCAGTTCCCGCGCAGCCCGCAGGTACACATTCAGCTCTTTGACCACATGGATCGGCAGCCGGATGGTCCGGGTCTGATTCATGATTGCGCGTTCGATGGTCTGGCGAATCCACCAGGTCGCGTAGGTCGAGAAGCGGAAGCCGCGTTCCGGATCGAACTTCTCCACCGCCCGGATCAAGCCGAGGTTGCCCTCTTCGATCAGGTCCAGCAGCGACAGCCCACGATTGACATAGCGTCGGGCGATTTTCACCACCAGTCGCAGGTTGCTTTCAATCATGCGCTTGCGCCCGGCCGGATCGCCACTTTGCGACAGGCGCGCAAAATGAACTTCTTCTTCGGGAGATAGCAGGGGAGAGAAACCAATTTCATTGAGATACAACTGCGTGGCATCGAGTGCCCGCGTGTAGTCAATGTACTTGTGTTGTTTCAACGATGCGGAGTGTTTGGATTTGGCACGAACGGAAGGTGGAGCCGCCCCTTCATCATTCGACATCGAATCCGTATCGATGCCGCTCTCCATCAGGAGAACCTCATCGTCGATGTCAAACTCCGGCACTTCTTTACTGAGAGCCATTGTTATAGTCCTTTGGTGAGTTCGACCTCAAGCTCAAGCGGCGCCTTTCTCCCTGGCAACGCTGGAGCCTGTCCCCTCTACGCGACGGAACAGGCTGGTAAGCGATCAACGACGTGGCAGGAATTGCAGCGGATCTACAGGTTTACCTTGGCGGCGAATCTCAAAATGCAGTTTCACCCGGTCTGTACCCGTTGACCCCATTTCGGCAATTGTCTGTCCGACCTTGACCTGCTGCCCCTCCCGAACCAACAGCCTGCGGTTATGTCCGTAGGCACTGACGTAGGTTTCACTGTGCTTGATGATCACTAATTCGCCGTAGCCCCTTAAGCCACTCCCGGCGTATACCACCGTCCCATCAGACGCAGCTAAAACAGGCTGTCCCAAATCTCCGGCGATATCAATTCCTTTATTCAAACTACCGTTTGAAGAGAATTTTCCAATCAGAATGCCATTAGATGGCCATCCCCAGCCCGTCGGGGCTGGCCCCGGAGGAGGCAAAGGAGCGGGGGCCGGCTTGCTCGCGACGGACGGTACAACCGTCGTTGTGCTGGTGGTCGTACCGTTTGCCGAACGACGGATGACCGTGGTTTTACTCGACGACGAAGGTGTTGAACTGGACGAGCTGACCACCGCCGTCGACGTTGAATCGGTACGACCATCAAAGCGAATCGTCTGACCCGGATGGATGGTGTAGGGCGCTGGAATATTGTTTCGGGCCGCCAGGGCCTTGTAGTCCCAGCCGTAACGGAAGGCAATGGAAAACAGCGTGTCCTTGGGACGCACCACGTATTGCCCGGTGGTGACCGCCGGACGCTGAGCCGCGGCATTGTTGCGATCCACGACACGCACATCACTGGATTTGTTGCTGGAACAACCGACCAGCAATGTACTCAAGACAAGGCCAGTCACCAGGCGCTGAAAGCTCGTTTTACTCATACGCTGCGCAATGACTGTGAGACTCACCCGCCGCTCCCTCTGTGGTGGCTGAAAATGTGAAATACCGGAGTCCGGCATGAACTGTCGCAAGTATAACGGGCCGTGCACGCTTTACCTTTAATGTGGCGAATCGTTGTCGCGCACACGTTTGCTGCCTGAAGATGAATCCCGTTGAAGCAATCGATGCCGCTGTAAGACAAAGGCAATCGAAGAGAATTCAGCGCGCCGAAACAAATGCTCAGGCCAATGGCCCATTGAGCAATGGCACGAAGCGCACAGCCCCCAGAACATGCCTGGAAAAACCTTGTTCCTCACGGATGATCAGCATCAATTGCTGGACTTCACCGGCCCCCACCGGGATCACCATCCGGCCTCCGGGTGCCAACTGGTCAAGCAATGCCTGGGGCACGTCAGTCGCCACGGCAGTGACGATAATCCCGTTGTACGGCGCCAGTGCCGGCCAGCCTTCCCAACCATCGCCCCAGCGGAACACCACGTTGCGCAGGTTCAGTTCGACCAGACGTTCCTTTGCCCGATCCTGCAGAACCTTGATGCGCTCGACCGAGAACACTCGCTCGACCAGTTGCGACAGCACCGCCGTCTGATAACCCGACCCGGTGCCGATTTCCAGCACCTTGTCGAGAGGACCGGCCTCCAGCAGCAGCTCGCTCATGCGCGCCACCATATAAGGCTGGGAGATGGTCTGGTTGTTGCCAATCGGCAGCGCGGTGTCTTCATAGGCACGGTGCGCCAGCGCTTCGTCGACGAACAAGTGGCGCGGGGTCCGGCGAATGACCTCCAGCACCTTCGCGTTGGAAATGCCTTCTTCATACAGGCGCTGGATGAGCCGCTCCCGGGTTCGCTGGGAAGTCATGCCGATGCCGCGACGCAGCATATCGTCTTGTTCGCGACCCATCAGCGCAGCCCCTCCAGCCAGCCGTCCAGACTTCTGAAGGCATCATTGAACGTGCGATCCAACTGCAGCGGCGTGATCGAAACATATCCCTGCATCACCGCATGGAAATCGGTCCCCGGCCCACCGTCCTCGGCATCCCCGGCCGCGGCGATCCAGTAACCGGACTTGCCCCGCGGATCTACCACCTTCATCGGTGCTGCGGCTCGGGCGCGATGCCCCAGGCGAGTCAACTGAATACCGCGAATACGGTCCAGCGGCAAATTGGGAATGTTCACATTCAGTACCGTTCGCGGTGGCAGATCCAGCTCGGCATGGGCTTCGACCAGCTTGCGCGCGAAATGGGCAGCTGTGGGAAGGTTCTCTACCTGGCGTGAGACCAGCGAAAAGGCAAACGAAGGGCGTTTCAGGAAACGCCCCTCAAGGGCCGCCGCCACCGTGCCGGAATACAGGACATCGTCCCCCAGGTTCGCACCCAGGTTGATACCGGAAACCACCATGTCCGCTTCGCGCTCCAGCAGGCCGTTGAGGCCCAGGTGCACACAATCGGTTGGCGTGCCGTTGAGGCTGATAAAGCCGTTGGCCAGGGTTTGCGGGTGCAACGGACGGTCGAGCGTCAGCGAACTGCTGGCGCCGCTCTTGTCCTGGTCCGGGGCGATAACCACGCACTCGGTGTAATCCGCCAGCGCAGCATAAAGCGCGGCGAGACCGGGTGCTGTTACCCCATCGTCGTTAGAAATCAGAATACGCATGGGCTGTCCGTCTGCCCCACCGGCACCAGATCAACAAGCTCACGCACCAATACGGTGGCGAAGCATCCGGCCGGCAGGACGAATTCCAGTTGCAGAATGTCCAGCGAGGGATAATGCCACGTCAACCCGCCAATGGGCAGCCGCAGGATGCGACGTTCGTGGCTCATTCCGGCGCTGATCAACCAATCGCGAAGGTCCGCTTCGCGTGCAGCAATCGTCTGCTCCAGTTCATGGACAACCCCCGTGGCCGGCGAGTCACCTTCGCCCCACTGCGGACCGGTCGGGTGCAGATCGAGAATTGCCAGGCGCGGGTCGCTGCACTCGGCTTCGCCCGCCGGGAAAAAGCTGCGGCTGTCAGTGAACGCCAGCAGATCGCCCACCTGGGCACGCTGCCAGGTGCCGTCGGCGACACGTGCGGCCAATACCTGGTTGAACAGAAAACTGCGCGCCGTGGAGAGCAGCCGCGAGCGCACGTTGCGCTGCTCCGGCAAGGCCTTGCGCGCGGCCCAGGCGCGAGCATCGACGACGTTGCCGCCGTCATGGCCGAAACGCTGGGCGCCGAAATAATTGGGGATGCCTTGTTTGGCGATCAGTTGCAGGCGCTCTTCAAGCGCAGGCTTGTCACCGGCGAACTGCGTCAGGCGCAAGGTGAAGCCGTTGGCAGAGTGCGCGCCACGTTGCAGTTTGCGCTTGTGGCGGGCGGTCTTGAGGATCTTCAGCGTATCGTTTTCCGCGGCTGCCAGATCAGGGTCGGCCTTGCCCGGCAATTGCACGCTGAACCACTGGCGAGTCAACGCCTGACGGTCCTTGAGCCCGGCATAACTGACGGTACGCAAGGGCACACCCGCAGCCTTGGCAATCCGTCGCGCCGCTTCTTCAGTATTCAGGCCGCGCTTTTCCACCCATATCCACAGGTGTTCGCCTTCGCCACTGAGGGGAATGTCGAGGACTTCGTCGACCTGGAAATCTTCCGCGATCGCCTTAAGGACCGCCGTGCCGAGAGCCTCACCGTAAGCCCGCGGGCCGAGCAATTGCAGTTCGTTCATGCGCGCAGCAACAAGGCAACGGAGTGCACGGCAATGCCTTCTTCGCGACCGACAAAGCCGAGCTTTTCGGTGGTGGTAGCTTTCACGTTCACTTGATCCAACTCTACTTGAAGATCCGCGGCAATCAGCGCGCGCATCGATTCGATATGCGGGGCCATTTTCGGCGCCTGGGCGACGATGGTGTTGTCGACGTTACCGACTTTCCAGCCTTTGGCATGGACTAGCGCGACGACGTGACGCAACAGCGCACGGCTGTCGGCGCCCTTGAATTGCGGGTCGGTATCCGGGAAGTGCTTGCCGATGTCGCCCAGCGCCGCGGCGCCGAGCAAGGCATCGCTCAAGGCGTGCAAGAGGACGTCACCGTCAGAGTGGGCGAGCAGCCCGAAGCTGTGTGCAATGCGCACGCCGCCCAGAGTGATGAAATCGCCTTCAGCGAAACGGTGCACATCATAGCCGTGGCCAATACGCATAAAAAAACGCCCCGATTTTTGTCAGGGCGTGATTCTACCTGCATTAGCCAACCAGAGCATGCGCGTGATGCCGCAAGTGCTCTTCGATGAAACTGGCGATGAAGAAATAGCTGTGGTCATAGCCCGGTTGCAGGCGCAACGTCAGCGGATGACCGGCCAGTTTGGTCGCCTGCTGCAAGGCTTCAGGCTTGAGCTGGGTGGAGAGAAAATCGTCGCGATCCCCCTGGTCGACCAGCAGCGGCAACTTTTCATCAGCCTCGGCAATCAACGCGCAGGCATCCCATTCACGCCATTTCGAACGGTCCTCTCCCAGGTAGCGGGAGAAGGCTTTCTGCCCCCAGGGACAATCCATCGGATTGTTGATGGGCGAGAACGCCGATACCGAACGATAACGCCCTGGATTGCGCAACGCACAGACCAGCGCGCCGTGGCCGCCCATGGAATGTCCGCTGATGCCACGCTTGTCCGACGCCGGGAAATGGGCTTCAACCAATGTCGGCAATTCCTGCACAACGTAGTCATGCATCCGATAGTGTCGCGACCAGGGTTCCTGGGTGGCATTCAGATAAAACCCGGCGCCGAGGCCGAAGTCCCAGGCGCCATCCGGATCGCCTGGCACATCAGGACCGCGAGGGCTGGTGTCCGGTGCGACGATGATCAGCCCCAACTCGGCGGCCATGCGCATGGCGCCGGCCTTCTGCATGAAGTTTTCGTCGGTGCAGGTCAGGCCGGACAACCAGTACAGCACCGGCAGCTTGCCGCCCTGCTCCGCCTGCGGCGGCAGATAGACGGCGAACACCATGTCGCAGCCAAGCACTTGCGAGCGATGGCGATAGCGTTTGTGCCAGCCACCGAAGCTTTTCTGGCAGGAGATGTTTTCCAGGCTCATGACAGACCTCAGAAGTGGATGACGGAGCGGATGCTTTTTCCTTCATGCATCAGGTCAAACGCCTTGTTGATATCTTCCAGGCCCATGGTGTGCGTGATGAAGGTATCCAGCGGAATCTCACCGCTCTCGGCCATTTCCACATAGCTCGGCAACTCGGTACGGCCACGCACGCCGCCGAACGCCGAACCGCGCCAGACGCGGCCGGTGACCAGCTGGAACGGACGGGTGGAGATTTCCTGGCCGGCACCGGCAACACCGATGATGACCGACTCGCCCCAACCCTTGTGGCAGCACTCCAGTGCCGCGCGCATCAGTTGCACGTTGCCGATGCACTCGAAGGAAAAGTCGACGCCACCGTCGGTCATGTCGACGATGACTTCCTGGATCGGACGATCGAAGTCTTTCGGGTTCACGCAATCGGTTGCACCCAGCTGTTTGGCGATCTCGAACTTCGCCGGGTTGATGTCGATGGCGATGATGCGGGCAGCCTTGGCTTTGACCGCGCCAATCACAGCCGACAGACCGATGCCGCCGAGGCCGAAAATGGCCACGGTATCACCCGGTTTCACCTTGGCGGTGTTGAGCACGGCACCGATACCGGTAGTGACGCCGCAGCCCAGCAGGCAGACCTTTTCCAGTGGCGCCTCCTTGGCGATTTTCGCAACGGAAATCTCCGGAAGCACGGTGTACTCGGAGAAGGTCGATGTGCCCATGTAGTGGAAAATCGTTTCGCCCTTGTAGGAAAAACGCGAAGTGCCGTCGGGCATCAAGCCTTTGCCCTGGGTCGCACGAATCGCCTGACAGAGGTTGGTCTTGCCCGACAGGCAGAATTTGCACTGGCGACATTCCGGGGTGTACAGCGGGATCACATGGTCGCCTACCGCCACGGAGGTCACACCCTCGCCGATGGCTTCGACGATCGCCCCGCCTTCGTGACCGAGGATCGACGGGAAGATGCCTTCCGGATCAGCGCCGGACAAGGTGTAGGCATCGGTATGGCAGACACCGGAGGCCACCACGCGCAGCAAGACTTCGCCGGCCTTGGGCATGGCGACATCGACTTCAACGATTTCGAGGGGTTTCTTGGCCTCGAAGGCAACGGCGGCGCGCGACTTGATCATGATGGCTCTCCAGTGAATAAAAACGAGACAGGGAGTGTAATACATGGCCAGGCGATGAATAATCGACGCAAATGCAAAATATTATTGCCACACAGGGATAATCATCGATGTCCGAAAACCGCTGGGAAGGGATCGACGAGTTTGTCGCCGTTGCCGAGTGCAACCAGTTCACCGCTGCGGCGGAACGCCTGGGGGTTTCGTCCTCCCATATCAGTCGACAAATCGTACGCCTCGAAGAGCGCCTGCAAACCCGTTTGCTCTACCGCAGTACACGCCGGGTCGCGCTGACCGAGGCCGGGCAAACGTTCCTGCAACATTGCCAACGTTTGCAGGACGGCCGCGAAGAGGCGCTGCGCGCGGTGGGCGACTTGACCAGCGAGCCCAAAGGCATGCTGCGCATGACGTGCGCCGTGGCTTACGGTGAACGTTTCATCGTGCCGCTGGTGACCCGTTTCATGGGACTGTATCCGCAATTGCGCATCGATATCGAATTGACCAACCGGCAACTCGACCTGGTACATGACGGCCTCGATCTGGCGATCCGCCTCGGGCGCTTGCAGGATTCACGGCTGGTTGCCACCCGCCTCGCACCACGGCGTATGTTTCTCTGCGCATCACCCTCCTACCTTGAGCGCTACGGCCGGCCCCACAGCCTGTCGGAACTGAGCCGCCACAACTGCCTTGTCGGCAGTTCGGATCTCTGGCAACTGGAGCAGAACGGGCGGGAATTTTCCCAGCGAGTCCAGGGAAATTGGCGATGCAACAGTGGGCAAGCCGTACTGGACGCGGCGCTACAGGGCGTGGGGTTGTGTCAGTTGCCGGACTATTACGTGCTGGAGCATTTGAAGAGCGGCGCATTGATTTCGTTGCTGGAGGCGCACCAACCGCCTAACACCGCGGTTTGGGCTCTTTATCCACAGCAACGGCATTTGTCGCCGAAGGTGCGCAAGTTGGTGGATTATTTGAAGGAGGGGTTGGCTGAAAGGCCGGAATACCGAAGCTAACTGGCGTGTCAACAAGATGCCGGTGCCCAGACTACCGCTATCGCGAGCAAGCTCGCTCCCACAGTGGACGGGGTCGAACACAAATCTTGTAAACGCCAACAAACCCTGTGGGAGCGAGCTTGCTCGCGATTGGGGGCAGCACAAAACCAATGTCAATCAGTGACGATTAGCCCAACGCTGCCTCAACCATTCAAGATCTTCGGGACGCGTCACCTTGAGGTTATCGGACCGCCCTTCGATCAGGCGTGGTGCCGAACCGGCCCACTCCATGGCCGAAGCTTCGTCGGTAATAACGGCATCGGCCACCAGGCTGTCCGCCAACGCCCGATGCAATGCCCCAAGGCGAAACATCTGCGGCGTGTAGGCCTGCCAGATCACACTGCGATCCACGGTTTCGAGCACACGACCGTGCTTGTCGACCCGTTTGAGCGTATCCCGTGCCGGAACCGCCAGCAGTCCGCCGACAGGGTCGTCAGCCAGTTCAGCCAGCAACTTGTCCAGATCGTCGCGACTTAGGTTCGGCCGTGCGGCATCGTGAACCAGCACCCAATCCTCATTGTCAGCGCCCTGCGCATGCAGGTGCAGCAAGGCATTGAGCACCGATCCGGAACGTTCGGAACCACCCTCGACCCGAACAATACGCGGGTCACTGGCACACGCCAGGTTCGGCCAATAAGGATCGTCGACAGCAAGACTGACCACCAGGCCTTTCAGGCAAGGGTGATCAAGGAAACAGCCGAGGCTGTGTTCGAGAATAGTGCGCCCGCCCAGTTGCAAGTATTGCTTGGGACGGTCCGCGGCCATACGGGCACCGACGCCCGCGGCAGGAATCACGGCCCAGAAGGCCGGTAACGTCTGGCTCATTGCGCCAACTGGTAAAGGGTTTCACCGTCCTTGACCATGCCCAACTCATGGCGAGCCCGCTCTTCAACGGTCTCCATGCCCTTTTTCAACTCACTGACTTCGGCGTCCATTACCCGATTGCGCTCCAGCAATGCCTGGTTCTCAGCTTGCTGATCCGCGATCTGCTGCGTCAACTCGGCCACTTGCGCCAGACTGCCGTTTCCCACCCACAGGCGGTACTGCAGGCCAGCCAGCAACAAAAGCAGGATGAGGAACAACCAATTGGGACTGCGCATCGAATATCAGGTATCCAGTGAAAAAAGACAGCCATGCCAAACGTGAAGCTTCTGATAGCACGAAGCCTGGAAGAACCAGGCTTGTGCTGATAAGGCATCAGATTAGTGGCAAAAACGTCGCTGTAGCGATTTTTCCGACACAATCCGGTGTCTTTTTTACCACGTACTTACTCAGCCGCGGAATTCGCCGCGACCGTTGTACTTGGCCTTGCCGTTCAACTGCTCTTCGATACGCAGCAGTTGGTTGTACTTGGAAACGCGATCGGAACGGCACAGAGAGCCGGTCTTGATCTGGCCAGCCGAGGTACCCACGGCCAGGTCGGCAATGGTCGAATCTTCGGTTTCGCCGGAGCGGTGCGAGATCACGGCGGTGTAACCGGCAGCCTTGGCCATCTGGATGGCTTCCAGGGTTTCGGTCAGGGTGCCGATCTGGTTGAACTTGATCAGGATCGAGTTGGCGATCTTCTTGTCGATGCCTTCTTTCAGGATCTTGGTGTTGGTGACGAACAGGTCGTCGCCTACCAGTTGGGTCTTCTCGCCGATCTTGTCGGTGAGGATCTTCCAGCCAGCCCAGTCGGACTCGTCCAGGCCATCTTCGATGGAGATGATCGGGTAACGCTCGGTCAGGCCTTTGAGGTAGTCGGCGAAACCTTCGGCGGTGAACACCTGGCCTTCGCCGGACAGGTTGTACTTGCCGTCTTCGTAGAATTCGCTGGCCGCGCAGTCCAGGGCCAGGGTCACGTCGGTGCCCAGCTTGTAACCGGCGTTGGCCACGGCTTCGGAGATCACTTTCAAAGCGTCTTCGTTGGAAGCCAGGTTCGGCGCGAAACCACCTTCGTCACCGACGGCAGTGCTCAGGCCACGGGCCTTCAGTACGGCTTTGAGGTGGTGGAAAATCTCGGTGCCCATGCGCAGACCTTCCGAGAAAGACTTGGCGCCAACCGGCTGAACCATGAATTCCTGGATGTCGACGTTGTTATCGGCGTGCTCGCCGCCGTTGATGATGTTCATCATCGGAACCGGCATCGAGTAGACACCCGGGGTGCCGTTCAGGTTGGCGATGTGAGCGTACAGCGGCAGGTCCTGGTCCTGCGCTGCGGCCTTGGCGGCAGCCAGGGAAACGGCGAGGATCGCGTTGGCGCCCAGGTAACCTTTGTTTTCAGTACCGTCGAGCTTGATCATTGCCAGATCGAGCGCTTTCTGGTCGCTTGGGTCCATGCCTTTTAACAGGTCTTTGATCGGACCGTTGATGTTGGCTACGGCCTTCAGAACACCCTTGCCCAGGTAACGGCTCTTGTCGCCATCACGCAGCTCGAGCGCTTCACGCGAGCCAGTGGAAGCACCGGACGGCGCGCAGGCGCTGCCGATGATGCCGTTATCGAGAAGCACGTCCGCTTCCACGGTGGGATTGCCACGGGAGTCGAGAACTTCACGACCTTTGATGTCGACGATTTTAGCCATTGTTGTAAACACTCCAAAGTTGACGAAAACGACGCAGCTGTAGGAAATCTTTGATCGTCGGCAAGCGAGGTGCAGCGGGCAGTCTTGCAGACGACAAGGCTCAGGCCCGAGGGCCTGAGCGTTAAATCGTGCGGTACTTTACCGGAGAATTGAGGATTACGCGGTTTCTACCGTCGGAAAACTCTTCACCAGTTCGTCCAGGGCTTTGAGCTGGGCCAGGAATGGCTCCAGTTTGTCCAGGCGCAAGGCGCAAGGACCGTCACATTTGGCGTTGTCCGGATCCGGGTGGGCTTCCAGGAACAGGCCGGCCAGCGATTGGCTCATGCCGGCCTTCGCCAGGTCGGTGACCTGGGCGCGACGACCGCCGGCGGAATCGGAGCGACCGCCAGGCATTTGCAGCGCGTGGGTCACGTCGAAGAACACCGGGTATTCGAACTGCTTCATGATGCCGAAGCCGAGCATGTCGACGACCAGGTTGTTGTAGCCGAAGCTCGAACCACGCTCGCAGAGAATCAACTGATCATTACCCGCTTCCACACACTTGTTCAGGATGTGCTTCATTTCCTGAGGGGCGAGGAACTGGGCTTTCTTGATGTTGATCACGGCGCCCGTTTTGGCCATCGCGACCACGAGGTCGGTCTGGCGCGACAGGAAGGCCGGCAACTGGATGATGTCGCAGACTTCAGCGACGACCGCGGCCTGGTCAGGCTCGTGGACGTCGGTGATGACCGGCACGCCAAAGGCTTGCTTGATGTCCTGGAAGATGCGCATGCCTTCTTCCAGGCCAGGACCACGATAGGAGGTCACAGAAGACCGGTTGGCCTTGTCGAAACTGGCCTTGAACACGTAAGGGATACCGAGCTTTTCGGTGACCTTCACATACTCTTCGCAAACCTGCATGGCCATGTCACGGCTTTCCAGCACGTTCATGCCGCCGAACAGCACCATGGGTTTGTCGTTGGCAATCTCGATGTCGCCGACGCGGATGATCTTCTGTGCCATCGGGGTTACGCCTTCTTCTGGTGTTGAGCCAACGCGGCCTTGACGAAACCGCTGAACAGCGGATGACCGTCGCGTGGCGTCGAGGTGAACTCAGGGTGGAACTGGCAAGCGACGAACCATGGATGATCCGGTGCTTCAACCACTTCAACCAGTGCGCCATCCCCGGAACGCCCGGAGATTTTCAAACCGGCTTCCATGATTTGCGGCAGCAGGTTGTTGTTCACTTCGTAGCGATGACGGTGACGCTCGACGATCACGTCCTTGCCGTAGCAGCCATGAACCAGGGAACCCGGCTCCAGCAGGCAATCCTGCGCGCCCAGGCGCATGGTGCCGCCCAGATCGGATGCTTCGGTACGGGTTTCGACCGCGCCGGTGGCATCTTCCCACTCGGTGATCAAGCCCACTACCGGGTGACCGCTTGCACGATCGAACTCGGTGGAGTTGGCGTCTTTCCAGCCCATCACGTTACGGGCGAACTCGATAACGGCGACCTGCATGCCCAGGCAGATGCCCAGGTACGGAACCTTGTTTTCGCGAGCGTATTGAACGGCAGTGATCTTGCCTTCAACGCCACGCAAACCGAAGCCGCCCGGTACCAGGATGGCGTCGACGCCTTCGAGCAGCGCGGTGCCCTGGTTCTCGATGTCTTCGGAATCGATGTAGCGCAGGTTGACCTTGGTACGGTTGCTGATGCCGGCGTGACTCATCGCTTCGATCAGCGACTTGTAGGCGTCCAGCAGCTCCATGTACTTGCCGACCATGGCGATGGTGACTTCGTGCTCAGGGTTGAGCTTGGCGTCGACCACGGCTTCCCACTCGGACAGATCGGCGCCGCCACACTGCAGGCCGAAGCGCTCGACGACGAAATCGTCCAGGCCCTGGGAGTGCAGGATGCCCGGGATCTTGTAGATGGTATCGGCGTCTTCCAGCGCGATCACCGCACGTTCTTCAACGTTGGTGAACTGCGCGATCTTGCGACGTGACGACACATCGATCGGGTGATCGGAGCGGCAGACCAGCACGTCTGGTTGCAGGCCAATGGAGCGCAGTTCCTTGACTGAGTGCTGGGTTGGCTTGGTCTTGGTTTCACCGGCAGTGGCGATGTAAGGCACCAGTGTCAGGTGCATCAGCATCGCGCGCTTGGCGCCGACTTCGAAACGCAGTTGGCGGATCGCCTCGAGGAATGGTTGCGATTCGATGTCACCCACGGTGCCACCGATCTCGACCATGGCCACGTCAGCGTCGCCGGCACCCTTGATGATGCGGCGCTTGATTTCGTCGGTGATGTGCGGGATCACCTGGATAGTTGCACCCAGGTAGTCACCACGGCGCTCTTTGCGCAGGACGTGTTCGTAGACACGGCCGGTGGTGAAGTTGTTGTTCTGGGTCATGGTCGTGCGGATGAACCGCTCGTAGTGACCCAGGTCCAGGTCGGTCTCGGCGCCGTCGTGGGTGACGAACACTTCACCGTGCTGGAACGGGCTCATGGTGCCCGGGTCGACGTTGATGTACGGGTCCAGCTTCAGCATGGTGACCTTAAGTCCCCGCGCCTCCAGGATGGCCGCCAATGATGCCGATGCAATGCCTTTCCCCAATGAAGAAACAACACCGCCCGTGACGAATATGTAGCGCGTCATGAAAAACCCTAGAAGTCTGCGTTAAAGCGGTCCGAGCCGCCGGGGAAAGCGAAGGAAGGCCGAAGCCCCCGATCACCTGCATTAATCACAGTGCACCTTTCAAAAAAACCGCCGCGTTGGGACAGACCGGGAAATGAATCACCGGTTCGTTGCTCGCTACACATTTTTTGGAATCGCCCAGCAAAGACTGCTTGGTAATCGGCAACTCCTGCAATTCAGGCGAATCCACAGAAGTTGTATCAAGAAGGGAGCGTAGTCTACCGGAAAGCCCCTTTCAGCTCAAACCTTGATCTTCGTTCAGTGGCTGCCAATGCAAATGCCAGTTACCGATCGCACCACCATCGAGCCCGTTGAGGTTCGCTACCGCCAGCAATTGCCCCTCTTTGTAGAGCAGCGGCAATCTGCCGCGCACGAAGGAAGGTACAGCGCTTTCATTGAGCAAACGTTTCAGATCCCGATGGCCACGGCCTGGCAAAGCCATGACCTCTCCCCCTTCACGATAGCGGATCTGTAACGGGCCATCGGGGATTTGCCCGGTGAGCGACAGCATGCCGTTGTCCGGAATTACCAGTGGTGAACGCGGGTCCTGCCACGTTCCGGCCACAGGCAGAGGGCGCAACCAGCGGCCCGACAACCACCAGATCCGCCCGCCAGCCCGATGCAGCTCGCCATCGGCCAGC
>NZ_AKJO01000017.1:0-37827 GCF_000282295.1 Pseudomonas sp. GM33 | reverse complement strand
AGTTGGGGTTTTGTTTTTGCGCGCGAAAAAACAGGGAACGACCCATTCAAGGTCAATTGTGAAAAAAATCACACAAACCTGACTTCCCGGGTTTGGTAAGGTGCAGCTCATTTTTAATGGACTGAGTCTGCGCCCACGGATCGGCATTCTTTTCAAAGAGTTGCTGCACAAGTGCCTGAACCGATACCGATCAAGGACCACGAAAAAGAAACACGCCTGGTCAACAAGAGACTCCTGGCCTGCGCCTTGTTCGTTGCCGCCATTACTTGTGCTCTGGTGGTGCGCCTGTATGTCCTGCAGGTCGTCGAGTTCGACTATCACTCGACCATCTCCGAAAACAATCGCGTACATGTCCTGCCGATTACACCTACCCGTGGATTGATCTATGACCGCAATGGCGTACTCCTTGCGGACAACCGCCCCAGCTTCAACCTGAGCATCACCCGCGAACGTGCTTCCAATGTCAACGAAGAGCTGGACGAGGTCGTCAATCTCCTGCACTTGTCCGCTGAAGACCGCTCGCAATTCGACAAGGTGATGAAGCAGGCACGTCACCCCTTCGTACCGGTGACGCTGTTCTATGAACTGAGCGAAGAACAGATCGCCGTACTCGCCGTCAACGAGTTCCGCTTGCCGGGCATCGATGTCGAGCCGCAGTTCGTTCGGCACTATCCGTTGGGCGCGCACTTCGCGCATTCGGTCGGCTACGTCGGACGCATCAACGAGAAAGAGTCCAAGGCTCTGGATACGGTCGAGTACCGAGGCACCCAATCCATTGGCAAGACCGGGATCGAAAAATTCTACGAGGCGCAACTGCACGGCCATGTCGGTTATGAGGAGGTCGAAACCAATGCCCAGGGCCGCGTGCTGCGAGTGCTCAAGCACACGGATCCGGTGCCGGGTGAAAACATTGTCCTGAGCCTCGACGTCAAGCTGCAGGAAGCCGCCGAACAAGCCCTGGGCGATCGTCGCGGCTCGGTGGTTGCGCTCGATCCGTCGACCGGTGAAGTGTTGGCCATGGTCAGCAACCCGAGTTTCGATCCTAATCTGTTCGTCACCGGCATCAGTTCCAGGGAGTACTCCACGCTACGCGACTCCGTCGACCGACCGCTGTTCAACCGTGTGCTGCGCGGCCTGTACGCGCCGGGTTCGACCATCAAGCCGGAAATGGCAATCGCCGGACTCGACGCAGGTGTCGTCACGCCACAGACCCGTGTGTTCGACCCCGGTTATTACCAACTGCCGGATTTTGATCACAAGTACCGCAACTGGAACCACAGTGGTGATGGCTGGGTGGATATGGATGCAGCGATCATGCGTTCCAACGACACCTATTTCTATGACCTCGCACACAAGCTGGGGATCGATCGCCTGCACGACTACATGGCGATGTTCGGACTGGGTGAGAAAGTCTCCCTGGACATGAACGAAGAATCCCCCGGCCTGATGCCATCCCAGGCATGGAAGCGCGCCACGCGTCGGCAGGCCTGGTTTCCGGGCGAGACGGTGATTCTCGGTATCGGCCAGGGCTACATGCAGGTCACGCCGCTGCAATTGGCCCAGGCCACGGCGCTGATTGCCAACAAAGGTGTGTGGAATCGCCCGCACCTGGCCAAAACCGTGGACGGCGTCGCGCCGGTGGATGAGCATCCAATGCCCAATATTCTGCTCAAGGATCCACGCGACTGGGAGCAGGTCAACCATGGCATGCAGATGGTGATGCACGATGCCCGGGGGATTGCCCGGGCCGCCGCCGCGGGCGCGCAGTACCGTATTGCCGGCAAGAGTGGTACCGCGCAAGTGGTGGCGATCAAGCAGGGCGAACGTTACAACCGGGAGAAAACCCGTGAGCGTAACCGCGACAATGCCTTGTTTGTCGGTTTCGCCCCGGCCGAGCACCCGAAGATCGTGATTTCGGTGATGATCGAAAACGGCGAGGCGGGTGGCCGCGTCGCCGGACCGGTCGTCCGGCAGATCATGGACGCCTGGCTACTCGATCAGGACGGGCACCTGAAGCCGCAGTACGCGGCACCGGGCAAGGCGCCGGGCGATCTTCACGTCTGAACCGTCAGGGCTTCACAGCACAGGCTCGCGGATGCTGAGCATGTGCTGGAAGCTCTCGAGGAACACCGTTTCGGCCTGGCTCATCTTCTGTTCGCGATTCCACAACAACTGGATATCGAAATCCACCACGCCGTCTTCCGGCGGCAGGCGCCAGAGCAGACCTTGCTCGACATCCCGGCGCACCAGATGAGTAGGCAAGGCACCGATCCCGTAACCTGCGCAGATCAGGCGGTAAATTTCTTCGAAACTGGTGGAAGACGCGACGATCTTACCGGTGAAGCCTTGCTGATCGCGGAACAGCGTCAGGGGTGAAAGATTGCCGCCCAACTGGTCGCTGGTGAAGCTGACGAAGTTTTCCGCCGCCAGTTGTTCCAGGGTCAGATTTTCTTGCCCGAACAGGCGATGGCGCTGGCCACAAAAGTAAGCGTAGGTCTCGCGAAACAGCACCCGCTGTTCCAGCCGCGGCTGTGGTAGACGACACAGGCCGACGCCAATGGTCGCGGTCTTTTGCAGCAGCGAACTGATGATGTTCGAACTGCCCATCACCTCGACTTCCAGCTCGATTTTCGGGTGGGTTTCATGGAAGTCAGCGAGGAAATCATCGTAGTGCCGAGCCTGCACACCGCTGACGGTGAGGATACGGATCTTGCCCACCACGTCGTCGTGACGACTCTCCACCACCGTCCCCAGGCGTGAAATATCACCGTAGATATCGGCCGCGATGCGCAGGACTTCTTCCCCGGTTTCCGTCAGGTCAAAGCGTCGACCGCTGCGGGCAATCAGCACGCATTCCAGCTGTTCTTCCAGTCGTTTCAGCGCCTGGCTGACGGCCGACTGGGTGATGTGCAGTCGCGCGGCAGCGCGGCTCATGCTGCCTTCCTGGCCGATGACCAGATAGGTGCGCAGCAGGTTCCAGTCGAGGCGGTCATTGAGAAAGCGCCGGCCGACCCACGGGTTGGAAGTGGAGGACATAAAACCTCATGCAGTAGCAGTGCTAATAGTAAAGATAAGGATTTGAAAATTGACTAATCCTGGCATGGAAGCGATAAAGCCTACAAGCGCCATAGAGCGCAACCGTCATCCGCCTTAACACCTGCCCAAAAACTATAAGTACACAGGGTCCTTGCATGCACACTACTCCCCAACCGCGCCGAGCCGCGGCCGCGGCCTTCATTGGCACGACCATCGAGTTCTACGACTTCTACATCTACGCCACCGCGGCGGCGCTGGTTCTCGGGCAGGTGTTCTTCCCCAGCAGCGACCCGGTCATGAGTACCCTCGCGGCATTTGGCAGTTTCGCTGTCGGCTTCATTGCGCGGCCCATGGCCGGAATGGTGTTCGGTCATCTGGGCGATCGCCTCGGACGCAAGAAAATGCTCCTGGTGACCATGGCCTTGATGGGCATTGCCACCGCCGGCATTGGCCTGTTGCCGAGCTATGCCAGCGTCGGCATTTGGGCGCCGATCGGTCTGATCGTGCTGCGCTTGATCCAGGGCATTTCGGTCGGTGGCGAGTGGGGCGGGGCGGTGTTGATGGCGAGCGAACACGCACCGGCCAGGCGCAAGACGTTCTACGCCTCGTTCGCCCAATTGGGCAGCCCGGCCGGCTTGTTGCTGGCACTGATCGCTTTCCGCCTGGTGACGTCCCTTGAGCCCGAGGAGTTCCTCGCCTGGGGATGGCGTCTGCCGTTCCTCGCCAGCGGCGTATTGATGATGGTCGGCCTGTTGATCCGCTCCGGCGTTCACGAGTCCCCGGAGTTCGCCAAGGTCCAGGACAACAACGAGACCGCCCAATACCCGGTGATGGACGTGATCCGCACCTGCTGGCGGCAGATCCTGTTCGCCGCCGCTGCGGTGACCATCGGCTCGGCCGGGTTCTTCTTCACCAACACCTTCATGATCACCTACGTCACCCAGTACCAGGGCATTGCCCGTTCGACGATTCTCGATTGCCTGTTTCTGGTGACGGTCATCCAGTTGCTCTCGCAGCCGCTCTCGGCGCTGCTGGCCGAGCGTATCGGTGAAGGGCGTTTTCTCAAATGGGTCGCACTGCTGTGCATGCTCACGCCCTACCCGATGTTCCTGCTGGTGGGCACGCAGAACATTCTGTTGATGACACTCGGCATCGCGTTGGCCGTGGTGATTCTCTCGGCGCTGTACGCGGTGATCGCCGGCTACATGACCCAGGCTTTCCCGGTGCACCTGCGCTACTCGGGCATTTCCATCGCCTATCAACTGGCTTGCGCCGTGGCCGGGGGCACCACGCCGCTGATCGGCACCCTGCTGGCCAGCAAGTTTTCCGGACAATGGTTGCCGCTGGCGGTGTTCTTCACCTTGCTCTCGGCCTTGTCCCTGATCGGTGTTTGCGGGTTGGCCCGCCTGCGCGCCAACCCGGTCGTCACCCACGCTGTTAAAGAGGTGTATTCGTGAGTAAACCTGCACACATCGACCCGGTTGAATGGCAAGCCCGTTGCGAACTGGCGGCGCTGTATCGACTGGTCGCGCACTTTCGCATGACCGACCTGATCGACACCCACATCACCCTGCGGATTCCGGGGCCTGAACACCACTTCCTGATCAACCGCTATGGCGTGATCTTCGACCGCATGCGCGCCTCGGATCTGGTGCGCATCGATCAGGAAGGGCGGGTGGTCGACCCGGAGTACGTAGGCCATCGGGTCAACGCCGCCGGCTTCGTGATCCACTCGGCGATCCACATGGCGCGTCCGGACCTGAACTGTGTGATCCACACCCACACGGCGGCGGGCATGGCGGTCGCGGCGCAGAAGCAAGGCTTGCTGCCGATCAGTCAGCACGCGTTGAAGTTCTACGGCAAGCTGGCCTATCACACCTATGAGGGCATCGCGCTGTCGCTGGATGAACGCGAGCGCTTGATTGCCGACCTCGGCCCGCACCGGGCGATGATCCTGCGCAATCACGGCTTGCTGGTCGGTGGTTCCGGGGTGGCCCAGGCGTTCCAGGAAATCCACTTTCTGGAGCGCGCCTGTCAGGCCCAGGTGCAGGCGCTGGCCGGTGGTTCGGCATTGCATTACCCGTCGCCGGAAGTGTGTGCGCACACCGCCGAGCAGTTTGACCGTGATGAGCAGGACAACATCATCGACCTGGCCTGGGAGGCCGCCCTGACGTTGATCGAATCCCAGCGCGAGTCTTATTTGTCATGAACGCCGACATCAACACCGTGGTTCTGCTGTCCCGCGACACCTTGCTGCTCAAGCAATTGCAGGCGGCGTTCGCCCGCAGTGCGCCGCAGCTCACCGCCGTGCTGGCCGACGATTCGCGGGCCGCCCATGCAAAGATGGCGGCGTGCTGGTTTCCTTTGCCGGGCAGTCTCGGTGCATTGCCGAACCTGCAGGTGATTCACTCGGTGGCCGCCGGTATCGACCACCTCGACCACGATCCGTCCTGCCCGGACCTGCCGATCTGCCGCGTGGTCGACCCGGGGCATCGTCAGGGCATGACCGAGTACGTGCGCTGGGCGGTGATCCATTATCACCGCGGTTTCGACCAGGTGTTGTCGCAACAACGGGAGCAACGCTGGGAACGGCCGCTGCAACAGACGGCGGGGCAGTTCAAGGTCGGTGTGATGGGGCTCGGATCGCTGGGCAGCGCGATTGCTCTGGATCTGGCCGCCGCCGGTTATGACGTGCGCGGCTGGGCGCGGCGCAGCAAGGACTTGCCGGGTGTGCGTACGTTCGCCGGGGCCGATGGGTTAAATCCGTTTCTCGACGGCGTCGAGTTGCTGATCAACCTGTTGCCACTCACCAGCGAAACCCGCGGCATCCTCGGCCGGGCCACGTTCGACCAACTCGCCAGCGGCGCAGCATTGGTCAACTGTGGCCGGGGCGCTCATCTGAACATCGACGATCTCGAACAGGCATTGGCCAGAGGACAATTGCGCGGTGCGTTGCTGGATGTCTTCGAACAGGAACCGCTGCCGGTCGATCACCGGCTCTGGAGCATGCCCGGTGTCACCATCACACCGCACATGGCTTCGGCGGCTTCCCATGATTGTATTGCCGAACAAGTGGCGGAGAACTTCCGCCGATTGAATAGCGGCGAACCGTTATTGAACTGTGCGGACCGATTACTGGGTTATTGAACCCACCGCTATCCCGTTAAAAATGGATTTTCACGCAATCCCGGGAAACACCGATAACGCAACACCTGTAGGAGCCGGCTTGCCAGCGATGGTCGTTAACGATAACGCATGTAAACCGGATAAACACGGCGCACTTGAGTCCATCGCCGGCAAGCCGGCTCCTACAAGAGACCGCTTCCAAGGCCAAAAAAAATGCCCTGCGAACTCGCCCGCTCAGTTGGGCGAGCCATAACAACAACCTTCGCCTCAACCGTTTTACTGCCAGTCAAAACAATTAAATAACGAGTTCTTGATGAATTCCTGGAGACAGTGATGAGCGATCTATCGTCCGCAGAAAAGTCCGGCGCACCACCGGAAGTTGAAATCAGTATGAAAAAAGTCGCGGTGGCCAGTGTGATCGGCACCACCGTGGAGTGGTACGACTTGTTCGTGTTTGCCACGGCCTCGGCGCTGGTGTTCAACAAAGTGTTCTTCCCGGATTTCGTGCCGCTGATCGGAACACTGCTGGCTTTTGGCACCTTTGCTTCGGCGTATCTGGCGCGGATTGTCGGTGCGGCATTGTTCGGGCATTTCGGTGATCGCCTGGGGCGCAAGTCGATGCTGTTGATTTCGCTGCTGACCATGGGCGCGGCCACCTTCGCCATCGGCCTGTTGCCGGACTTTGCCACCATCGGTATCTGGGCGCCGATCCTGTTGTTGTTGCTCAGGGTCGTGCAAGGCCTGGCATTGGGTGGCGAATGGGGCGGGGCGGTGTTGATGGCGGTGGAGCATGCGCCGGCCAACAAGCGTGGCCTGTACGGTTCCTGGGTGCAGATCGGCGTACCGGCCGGGACCATGATTGCCAACCTGGCCTTCCTGTTGATCGCGGCGTGGCTGTCCCCTGAGGAACTGTTGGCCTGGGGCTGGCGTATTCCGTTCCTGGCCAGCGTGTTGCTGATCGCCGTCGGCCTGTACATCCGCCTGAACATCGCGGAAACCCCGGCCTTCAACAAGGTCAAGGAGGCCGAGGTGCAGGTGAAGATGCCGTTGGCGGAAGTGTTCCGCAAGTACTGGAAGCAAGTGGTGCTGGGCGGTATCGCCACCATGTCCACGGGCGCTTCGTTCAACATTATCGTGGCGTTCGGTTTGACGTATGGCACGCAGAACCTCGGCTTCAGCCGCGGCGTGATGCTCGGTGTGGTGCTGCTGTCCTGCGCCTGGTGCATCGTCATGTTGCCGGTGTTCGGTGCGCTCTCGGATCGTTTCGGACGCAAGCCGATCATTGTCGGCGGCATCATCGCCGAAGCGCTGGTGGCGTTCCCGATGTTCTGGCTGATGGACACCAGGGAGCTGCCGATGGTGGTGTTCGGTTATCTGTTGTTGATGACCGCATTCTCCGCCAACTATGGGCCGATCGCGACCTTCCTCGCCGAACTGTTCGGCACCCGGGTGCGGTATTCCGGGTTGTCCATCAGCTACATGTTGTCCGGCCTGCTCGGCAGCGCGGCGACCCCCATCGTCACCACGGCATTGCTGGCCGCGACGGGCAAAGGATCGTCGGTGGCCTGGTACATGATCGGTGCGGCCCTGATTTCACTGGTGGCGCTATTGCTGCTGACCGAAACCTTCAAGAAGGACATCAGCGAAATCCCGAGCGTCACTCCGACCGACGATCCGGTCCCCGGCAAACCCTTCAAATCGGCTACGGCCTGACTTCCGGAGTTCAAAAGCATGCGCAGAATTCAATCGGCCCCGGGCTACATAGGCCCGGTCGGTCCTTACTCCCAGGCCGTGGTGAGCGGTCACCTGGTGTTCACTGCCGGGCAGATCCCGGCTCACAGCGGCCTCGACGACCAGCCTGCCGATTTTCCCGAGCAGGTGCGGCAAACCTTGCGCAACCTCGAAGCGATCCTGATTGAAGCCGGGTCCGGTTTCAGCCACGTGATCAAGGTCAATGCCTACCTGACCGATCCCGCACAGCTGGAGCCGTTCAACGCTGTGTACCGCGAGTTCCTCGGCCATGCGCCGCCGGCGCGCACCACGGTGTGCGTTGCCTTGTGGGGTGTGTCGCTGGAAATCGACTGTGTTGCCGAACTGATTGCCGGGGAGCCGCAACATGGATGAGTCGCAACTGATCGAACAGCTCAAGGCGGTGAGCTTTCCGACCCTCGGGCATTTTCTCGAAGAGGGTTTCGCCGACCCGCAACTGCGGGCCATGGTGCCCAATGTGAAAGTCGTTGGCCGAGCCTTGACCCTGAAACTGCTGGGCGCCGATGCCATTGCCGTCAACCGGGCCCTGGCGCAGATCAGGCCGGGCGATGTGCTGGTGATCGACACGGGAGGTGACCATCGGCACGCCCCGGTCGGTGCGGTGACCAGTTGCGCGGCACGCTGCGCCGGGGCGGTGGGCATTGTGGTGGATGGCGCGGTGACCGACCTGCTGGAGCTGCGCGAAGCCGGGTTGCCGGTGTTTGCCCGTGGCACCAGCCTGTTGACCACCAAGCTGCACGGGCGCAATGACAGCGCCATCAATCAGCCCGTTCACTGCGCCGGCGTGATGGTGCAACCGGGGGATTGGGTGCTGGCGGACGACAACGGCGTGTTGTTTCTCGACACGGCATCGGCGCTGGCGGTCATCGAGCAGGCACTGGCTTCGGACCGTGCCGAGCCGCACTTGCTCGAACGCTTGTGCGCCGGTGAGCCAGTGACGCAAGTCTTGCGCGTCTAGTCCGTCAGACGTTGCTGCAGGCTTTCGAGAAAGATCGTCTCGGCCCGGCTCATGCGCTGTTCGCGGTTCCACAGCAAATGAATGTCGACATCGGCAATCCCTTCGTGGGGCGGCAGGCGCCAGAGCAATCCGGCGTCGACATCCGCCGCCACCACGTGCTCGGGTAAGCAGCCGATACCGAAGCCGGCGATGACCAGTCGCCGGACTTCTTCCAGGCTCGGTGACGAGGCGACGATGCGCCCGCTGAAACCCTGTTGATCACGGAAGATCGTCAGTGGCGAGAGCATGCCGCCGATCTGGTCACTGGTGAAACTGACGAAGTTCTCCCGTTGCAAATCCCCTTCGGCGACGTCCTGTCGGCCGAACAGTCCATGGTGCTTGCCGCAGAAAAACGCATAGCGTTGACGCAGGAACAAACGCTGCTCCAGGCGTGGCTGCGGGCGCCGATTGAGGCTCAGGCCAAGGGTCGCGGTTTTTTCCTGGAGGGCGCTGACGATGTCGGAACTGCGCATCACATCGACTTCCAGATCGACGCGCGGGTATTGGCGATGGAAGTCGGCGAGGAAGTCATCAAAGCGCTCGGAGAAAATCCGGCTGATGATCAGAAGACGCACTTTGCCGATCACTTCATCGGCCGGCTGTTCCAGCACGCTGCTGACCTGGGACATCTGCCCGTAGATTTCCCCGGCCAGGGCGAAGATCTGCTCGCCGACTTCGGTCAGGGCAAAACGTGGTCCGCGACGGGCAATCAGTTGGCGGCCCAGCTGTTCTTCCAGGCGCTTGAGTGCCTGGCTCACGGCCGGTTGTGTCAGATGCAGGCGGGCGGCGGCGCGGCTGATGCTCAGCTCCTGGCCAATCACCCGAAAGGTGCGCAGCAGGTTCCAGTCCAGGCGGTCATTGAGCAGGCGTTGCATAGGCGTTCAGCAGCCAGTCAGGGGCCAATGGGGAAAGTCGACGGCTTGCACACCCGGTGCGCAAGCCATGGAAAATCTACAGTCGCGGGATCGTAACACTGTTGGTGCGTCGCAGCCGAGGCCAGTCGGATCCGGCAAAAAAAGCCTCATGCGTAGGCGAGGTTTTTTTCTTCCAGCAGTTCCTCATACAACGCGGTCCATTTGCGACCCATTTCATCCGCCGTAAACAGATTCTGATAGCGGGCCTGCGCTTTCTCGCCCATTTGTGCCGCCAGCGCCGGGTTTTCCCAAAGCGTGCGCATCGCCTCACGAAACGCCAGTGGATCACTGGGCGGCACCACCAGCCCGGTTTCGTTATGGATGTTGATGTAACTGGTGCCCGTGCCAATCTCACTGGAGATCATCGGTTTGCCATACATCGCGGCTTCAAGCAGTGAAATGCCGAAGGCTTCGGAGCGCAGGTGCGACGGGAACACGATGGCGTAGCTCAGTTGCAGCAGCGCTACCTTGTCCTCGTCTCCCAGACGCCCGAGGAAGTGAACATTGCGTAAACCCAAGGCGGCCGCCTGGGCATGAAGCTCTGCTTCGAGTGGGCCGGCACCGACAATCACCGTCGGATAATCCAGGTCCTTCAGGGCGTCGAGCAGGATGTGCAAACCTTTGTAGTAGCGCATCACACCCACAAACAGAAAGAACTTGTCGCCAAGCTTCTGCCGCCAGTGGACCGTTCGATCACTGTCAGGCTGTGGGTAACCTGCCTTGTTCAATCCATAGGGGATCACTCGGGTCTTGTGCTGAAACTGTTGCAACACATCACTGGTGTGCAGGTAATTGGGCGATGCAGCGACGATCCGGTCGGCGCTGTGCAGAAAGCGATTCATCAGCGGCCGGTAGAGTTTGAGCAGGTTTTTCTGACGGATAATGTCCGAGTGATACGTCACCACGCTGGGTTTGTTCAGGCCGCTGGCGAAATGCACCAAGTCCATGAACGGCCATGGAAAGTGATAATTGACCACGTCGGCCTCGGCCGCCAGCTCGCGAAACTGCTTGAAGACGCTCCAGGAAAACCCGGTTGAGGCAAACTGAATGTCGAGCCGGGCCCGATGGACTTCATGTTGAGCGATCTGCATCACCGGCGGTGTCGGGTCGGCACTGAGTGTCAGCACCTTGCCTTCAACGCCGTGCACGGCACCGCTTTCGCACAGCTGGAAAATCACTTGTTCGATCCCGCCGACCGAATCAGGCAGGTACGTCTTGAAAAAATGAAGAACTCGCATTCAATCTCCCATGACCTGGCGATAGGCGCTGGCCGTGACTTGTGCACAGCGCTCCCAGGTAAAAAGCCTTGCCTGTAGCAATCCGGCTTCTCGGCATGCCTGCCAATGCGCTAGATCCTCGATCAGACGGTTCATTGCATCGCGCAAGCCGTCGGGATCATCAGGTTCAATATAGTTGCCCGCAGGGCCTGCCACTTCGGGCATGGCCGAGCGTCGAGTCAAAATGACCGGCGTGCCGCAGGCCATGGCCTCCAGCACCGGCAGGCCGAAACCTTCGTAAATCGACGGAAAAATCAATGCCCGTGCTCCCGCCAACAGCTGCGCAACATGCTCATCAGGCAGATAGCCGAGCAAACAGACGTAACCGCAAGCCAGGGCCTGCTGCAATTCTTCACTGAACTGTTCGCGCTGCCAGCCGGCCATGCCGACGATCAGCAATGGAAAACGCTGACGGACTGATTCCGGCAATCGGGCGTGGGCGCGCAGGGCCAGGGACAGATTTTTGCGTGGCTCCAGGGTGCCGACACAGAGGAAGTATTCCCGCACCTCGACGCCATGAGCCTTGAGTACAGCGTCGATGGCCTCGGGGGGGCGAGGGTGGAAACGTCCGGCTACGCCCAGCGGCGCGACGACAAACTGCTCGGCCGGCAGCCCGAAATGTGCCTGGGCTTCGTCGGCAATGTACTGCGAGTCGGTCAGTATCAGGCTCGCCCGCTGCACGCCCTCGGTCACGCGCCGTTGGATTTCTCGCAAGCGCGCGGGCGGCTGCGTTTCGGGATAGTGCAGGTGCGTCAGGTCATGCAGGGTGATGACGGTCGGGCCATCGAACGACAGCGGCCACAGGCTCGGTTCGTGGTAGAGGTCGATCGCTTGCGCGCGGCCTTGATCGAAGCGTTTCTGCTCCAGCCACCGTCGGGCCTGATAGGCCCCCGGAATCTGCCGTAGCAGGGGTGTCAGCCGGGAATAACCGGGCATGGCTGCTTCAGGCAGCACAGAGCTCCAGCCCCAGCCATGAAACAGCGCCAGCTCAACATCCGGTTCACCCGCCAGGGCGTTCGCCAATTCGGCGACGTAGTGGCCGATGCCGGTACGTGGCGCCTGGAGAATTCGCGCGTTAAGGGCAATTCGCATGTTGCCTCTCTTCCATGAGCGGCACGTCTACAAGATTGCGCAGGGTGCGTTCAGCCAGTTGCGCACTGGCTTCACGCCAGCCGATCCAGCGCCAGTCCGCGACATCGCGAGTGGCCGGGAATTGACCGCTGCACTCGAAACGAACGACCAGATCAGCCAGGCTTTGTGGCTCGGCCAGATCGAAATACGCCATGAACTCGCCGCCGATTTCACGAAAGACCGCAATGTCGCTGCCCATGGCCGGCAGTCCACGCTGCATGGCTTCCACCAGCGGCAGGCCGAAGCCTTCCACAAAAGACGGAAACACCAGTGAGCTGGCGTGGGTGTAGGCATGTTCGAGGCTGGTGTCGCTCAGGTCATTGAACATGAACAGTCGTTGGTTCAGTTGCGGGTGATTGCGTACCCGGGCGAGCAGGGCGTCGCATTTCCAGCCGACCCGACCGGCGATACACAGCCGGGCCCTGGAGCCCGCTGCCCAGGCCAGCTCGAAAGCGTCCAGCAGGTAGTCATGGTTTTTGCGCGGCTCGATGGTACTGACCATCAGGAATACGGGTTCCGGCGTCTCGAACAGCCGGGCAAGACGCGGTTCCACGGCGGCGGTGACTTCCCTCAGATCGAGTTCGGAACCCAGGTGAAAATAATCGAACCACAACTGGTTGGCCCTGGCAGTGCCCAGGCGGTGTTGAACCTCCTCTCGCACCTGGTCACGCACCGTGGCGGAAATGGCCACGTAGCCATCGGCGGTCCGGGTGATCCAGTCGAACCACTCGTTGAACACCTGCACCAGTCGTGTGTCGTAAAACTGCGGGTGAGTCAGGGGAATCAGGTCGTAGATCACTGAAACGATGCCCACGCCTTCGCGTTTGAGCTGTTCGGCAAACGGGAAAAAGTCGGTGTGCCAGGATGAGTCCAGCAACACCAGTTGATCCCCCGGTTGATGCTGCAACGGTGCACAACGTTTGGGCAGTTGATACTGATCGAGCTGGTCGATCAGGCGCAGCGGCACGCTGAAGCAGGTCAGCGCTGTCAGCCGATAAGCCACATACACCACGCGTCGGGCGAACCGCGACGTCAAGCGTTGGTCGAGCCGCTGGTACCCTTGCCAGAAACGATGTGCCAGCCGGCCGAGTCTGCCGCCGAACACCATCACCTGATCGAAAAGCGGGATGTTCAGCGCGCCGAGTTTCAGAACCCGATAGAGTTTGCCCTTGAGCATCACCACCGGGATGCATTCAACACCGTCGAGCGATTCCGGTAGCTGGTTGACGACGTTGCGCACCACCCGCTGAATGCCCGAATTGACCTTGGGGTGTTGGAATACGTGGGTGCATTCCACCAGAAGACGGGTCATGGCGTACTCCCGGAGGTGACCGGCGCGCTCGAGCGCGTGACGGTGGTCTTCGCGGCCAGCCATGAGCAGCCAACGAAATCTTCCTGTCGGTTGTTGATCACATGGAACACCAACCCGTAATCACGCCACTCGAAGTTGCGGTCCAGGTGTGAATCCAGGCGAGACAAGCTCAACGCCACGGAATAGTTACCCTTGCCCAGCCCCATGACGAAAGCAAAGCGGTAGGTCACGCGCTCGCCAGCCTGCAGATCGGTCAGCGCCTGATCCTGGCGATGGGTGTTGATACCGTACATGGCCTGGCCCAGGCGATCCTTGATCATGAACCCCAGCACCAGCCGCTCGATGTCCTGGCGAACTTCGACATTCACTTCCAGCACCACCGGCTGACCGACTTCGGCGGCGTCGATGGACCGCTCATGTTGGTCGAGCAGGCGCACGTTCAGAATCCTGGCTTCACCCGTTCCGGAAATGGTGCTGACTTGACCGCCAGAGAGCATTTCCTGGCGCACGGTTTGTCCTTCACGCTCGGCGAGCAGGGCGTTGTAGTAATCCATGACCGTTTCGGGGGTGTCGTGCATGGCCATGTGACCATTTTCCAGGAGGATCGCCGAGTCACAGATCGACTGAATCGCCGAGCGGTCATGGGAGACGATCAACAGCGTGGTTCCGGCTTTGCGAAAGCTGCGGATGCGGTCGAAGCTTTTGTGCTGAAAGTAGGCGTCGCCCACCGACAGTGCTTCATCGACGATCAAAATGTCCGGGCGCCGCGCGGTAGCCACGCTGAACGCCAGGCGCATTTGCATGCCGCTGGAATAAGTACGCACCGGGTGGTCGATGGCGTCGCCTATTTCCGCGAAACGTTCGATTTCCGGCATCAACGCTTCTATTTCTTCGACCTGCATGCCCAGCAATTGCCCGGCCATGACCGCATTCTGCCGGCCGGTAAAGTCCGCATGAAAACCCATGCCCAGTTCCAGCAGGGCGGCGACGCGGCCTTCGAGCTCAATGGTGCCGCAGGTGGGTTGGGTGGTGCCGGTGATCATCTTCAACAAGGTGCTTTTGCCGGCGCCGTTGACCCCGACGATGCCCACTGATTCTCCGGGGGCAATCTGGAAAGTCACGTCTTGTAGCACCCAATGCTGGCGATGACGGATCGGCGAAAACGGGATCAGCCACTCGGCCAGTCGACTCCAGCGGGTAGGGTACTGTTTGTAGGCCTTGCCCAGGCCGGTGACGCGTATGTGTCCCATCAGAGTTCATCCACCATTTCGCCGACCCGCTGTCGAAACAGACGCAGTCCGATGACGAAGAACAAGACACTGGCGACCATGATCGGCAGCAGCGAACTCCAGACGGGCCATTGACCGTAAAGAAACAGGTTCTGGTAGCTGGACATCAGGTTGGTCAGGGGGTTGAGTTGCAGCAGGCGCTGCACCCAATCGGGCAGAATGCTCATCGGGTACACGATCGGCGTCAGCCAGAACCAGAACTGCAGGCAAATGGCGAAAAATTGCCCGACATCACGAAAGAACACATTCAGTACGCCAAGAATCATCCCCAACCCGGCACAAAACATCACCTGTAGCGCGAGCAGAGGAATGAGCGCCAGCAGCGCCATGCCCGGCAGTCGCCCGGTGAGCAACAGAAAGCCGAGGAACAGGCCGATGATGATCGCGAAGTTGATGCCGGCGTTGAACAGCACGATGACCGGCAGGCAGATCCGCGGGAAGCTGATTTTTTTAAGCAGGTTGGCGTTGTCCAGAAACATGTTCTGACTGCGGACGGTGATTTCTGCGAACAAACCCCACGTCAGCAATCCGGCACAGAGGTAGACGCTGTAGGCCAAACCGTCATCCACCCCTGGCAAACGGGCGCGCATGATGTGGGAAAAGATCACGGTGTAGACGATGATCATCGACAGCGGGTTGAGCACGGTCCACAAGGCACCGAACAGTGAATTGCGATAACGCGCCTGGAACTCTCGCTTGACGCTACCGAGGATGAAACCCCGGTAGCTCCACAACGAGCGGTACAAAGAAAGCAGCATTCAAACCGTCCTGCCGTATTGGTCTTCGAAGCGGACGATGTCGTCCTCTCCCAGGTATTCGCCGCTTTGCACTTCGATGATCACAAGGTCGATCACGCCGGGATTCTCCAGGCGATGCTTGTGACCGGCGGCAATGAAGGTCGATTCGTTCTTGGCCACCAGGTGCGTGCCGGTGCCGTTGTTGGTGACCTTGGCCATGCCTTCGACCACCACCCAGTGTTCATTGCGATGGTGGTGCATCTGCAATGACAACTTGGCGCCGGGCTTGACCACGATACGTTTGATCTTGAAGCGCGGGCCTTCCTCCAGCACGGTGTAGGTGCCCCATGGCCGGCTGACCGTACGGTGCAGGCGATAGGCCTCGTGCTCTTTGTCCTTGAGTTGCCTGGCCACCCGGCGCACATCCTGGGCGCGGTCGGCGTGGGCCACCAGCACCGCGTCGGCGGTGTCGACGATGATCAGGTTATCCACGCCCACGGTCGCTACCAGGCGGTTGTCGCTCTGGACAAAGTTGTTGTGGCTGTCGATGAAAATCGCCTCGCCGACGGCGCGGTTGTTCTGTGCATCCGCCGGTACCAGCGCGGCCACCGCCCCCCAGGAGCCGATGTCGCTCCAGTCGAAACGGGCGGGCACGACGACCACCTTGTCGGAGCGCTCCATCAACGCGTAGTCGATGGAAATGTCCATGATTTCGCCAAACAGCGTCGGTGACAGTTCCTGTTGCACGCTCCCGGCGTTTTCCACCGCAGCGCTGGCGGCCATGCAGGTTTGCGTCTGCTCCACCAAATCGGGAGCGTGGGTTTGCAGTTCGGCCAGCAGGGTGGCAACCGAGAAGCAGAACATCCCGGAGTTCCACAGGAAGTTGCCGCTTTCCACGTAATGCGTCGCGGTTTGCAGGTCGGGCTTTTCGACGAAGCGTCGCACGCTGGCAGCGCCCTTGTCGTCCAGTGGTGTGCCGGCTTCAATGTAGCCAAAACCGGTTTCCGCAGCAGTCGGCACGACACCGAAGGTCACCAGGTGACCGCTCCTGGCCAATGTCACGGCATGCTCGACTGCGTCCTTGAGTGCGTCGACATTGACGATCAGATGGTCGGCCGGCATGACCAGCATGATCGCGTCGTCGCCATGCAGGGCCTGGAGGGAGAGGGCAGCGGCGGCAATCGCCGGCGCCGTATTGCGTCCCGTCGGTTCCAGCAGGAAGTGCCCGCGATGACGGCCAAGGTGCGCGTCCCGAAAGTGATCCTTGCTCTGGAAGTAGTATTCGCGGTTGGTCACCGTGACGATATCGCCCCAGCCGTCGAGCAGGTCGGCGGCACGCCGATAGGTCTTGCCCAGCAGCGACTGGCCGTCAGGCAAGGCCATGAACGGCTTGGGATGGCCTTCACGCGACACCGGCCACAACCTTGTCCCGGCACCGCCGGAGAGAATCACGGGAATCAGCATGGCCTACTCCTTGGCGACGCGTTTCATGTCCGCATCCATCATCATGCGGATCAAGGCATCCAGGTCGGTTTTTGGTTTCCAGCCCAGTACACGCTGGGCCTTGGCAGGGTTGCCGAGCAGCACTTCGACTTCGGCCGGGCGGAAGAACGCGGGGTCGATCTTCACGTAGTCGCGGTAGTTCAGGCCTATATGATCGAAGGCGATCCGACACATCTCGCGCACGGTGGTGGTCACGCCGGTGGCCACCACGAAGTCGTCGGGTTTGTCCTGTTGCAGCATCAGCCACATGGCTTCGACGTAGTCGCCAGCAAAACCCCAGTCGCGCTTGGCGTCGATGTTGCCCAGGCGCAGTTCCTGCTGTTTGCCCTGTTTGATCCGGGCGGCGGCGTCGGTGACCTTGCGAGTGACGAACTCGATACCGCGCAGCGGTGATTCATGGTTGAACAGAATCCCGCTGCTGGCGTGCAGGTCGAAGCTTTCACGGTAGTTCACGGTAATCCAGTGGCCATACAGCTTGGCCACACCATATGGGCTGCGCGGATAGAACGGCGTGTTCTCGTCCTGCTGCTCGGCCTGGATCAGGCCGAACATTTCGCTGGTGGACGCCTGATAGAAACGTGTGTGCGGACTGAACTGGCGGATCGCTTCGAGCAAGTGCGTAACGCCCAGGCCGTCGACGATGCCGGTGGTCACCGGTTGATCCCAGGAGGCCGCGACAAAGCTTTGCGCGGCGAGGTTGTAGACCTCGTCCGGCGCTGACTTGATCACCGCACGCTGCACTGAACAGGCATCAGCCATGTCGCCATCCAGGTAGACGATGTCCGACTCGACCCCCATCTCACGCAGGCGCCAGCGCGAGTCGCTGCTGCGACGCGCGACCAGACCGTGGACTTTGTAACCCTTGTCGAGCAGCAATTTGGCCAGATAGGCGCCATCCTGGCCGGTGATACCTGTGATCAATGCACTTTTAGTCATACTTGTCGTACTCGCTTCTCCCAGTCGGACAGGATCGCCCGCAGGGATTGTTGTGTTGTGATTTCAGACTTCCATCCGGTGGTCTGGGCCAGCCTGTCAGGGCTGCCACACACCCGACGCTGATCCGCGCGGCGAAGTCGCGCAGGGTCCTGAATCAGTTGCAGGTCGACCTGGGCAAGATCTGCCAATTGTTCGATCAGACTGCGAATGCTCTGCTCGCGTCCCGAGCAAATGTTGTAGACCTGCCCCGGTGTGCCTTTTTCAAGCAAGGCCAGGTAGGCCGAGACCACGTCCGCGACATCAAGGAAATCGCGCGTGACGTCGACGTCCCCGACCTCCAGTCGTGGCGCCTGCAGGCCTTGCTTGATCCGGCAGATCTGACGGGCGGCGCTGGCGATGACGAAGCTGTCCTTCTGCCCGCTGCCGATATGGTTGAACGGGCGGGCGACCAGCACGGGCCAACCTTCGCTCAGGCCCCATTGCAAGCTCAGGAACTCAGCCGAGAGTTTGCTCACGGCATAGGGATTGCGCGGGCAGGGGGGGTGCAATTCAGTGATGGGCAGATGCTCTTCAGCGACCTGGCCATAGACATCACCGGAGCTGACGTACAGAAACGTACCGGTGAACCCGCGCGCCTTGAGGGCTTGCAGCAGGTTCAGGGTGCCCAGCAGATTGATGTTCAGGGTGCCGGCCGGATCACGAAAGGCCTGCGGGACGAACGTCTGGCCGGCCAGGTGGATCACTGCATCGGGCATGACCGGCCACAAGCCTTCGAGGCTGTCCGGTGCGGCAAGATCGTAGCGGCAAGGAACCGGCAGCAGCTCCCATTCCGAGGTATCAGCCTGCAAACGCGATTGGATGTGTTGTCCTACGAATCCACTCAGACCCGTGACAAACAGACGTTTTTTCAAACAGCGACCCCTTGGTCATGCATTTCATCCATTTTCCACAGGCTCCATGGAAAAACTTGCGAGCGAGATGATCGCTCGAATGGCGGGTGAAATGTTTGTTGTAGTTGTTTGGTAGCCAATCTGTGCCATTTGCTCGGCAATTTCAACAAGTCCAATCGTGACTGGTCAGTTCTCCTCAGCGTAGCCTGAATTATTCTCGCCAGGCGGTTCACGAACCCTCGATGGATGTGTTTAGAATGCCCCTCGTCACGATTACCCGGGGTTCGGCAGCGTCGCTTCGAAACTGCGAGAAACTGACCACTAAAACAAGAACGAAGACGGGCAGGAAGACGATGGACGAGCGCCAGTAAACACTGGCTCGAACCCTGTTCTCCCCGTCATAGCGTGCGGCTGCCGGGATGGCGGCGTCACGGTGGGATGCCATGAATTTCATTCTTTACTCGGACATCAACGACAGCTCCATCAGCCAGAGCCTCGGTCGTCCCGAATACAGTTACTACTTCGTGCTCAAGGCATATCGCCCTGTACTCGAAAGCCTTGGGCGAGTGCATGTGGTGTCCTCCACCGCCGAGGTCGATCCGCTCTACAAACAATTGTTGGCCGCCGGCGAAGACAGTCTGTTCATGTCGTTTACGCCACCGCAGAAAACCCCGAACGACCTTGAGTGCCCGACGATCTGCGTGGTGGCCTGGGAGTTTGATTCGATTCCCGATGAGCAATGGGATAACGACCCGCGCCAGGACTGGACACAAATGCTCGCGCGCCAGGGCCGGGTGATCACGCTTTCCAGTCATACCGCCCGGGCGATTCGCCGGGCCATGGGCGAAGATTTTCCGGTGCTGGTGCTGCCGACGCCGTTGTGGGAAAACTTCGCCGATATTCGTAGTCGCCACACCAGCGTCCCGATCAGCGCCGGCTCGACCCTGGACATCAAGGGTTGCATCTTCGATACGCGCACACTCGGGCTGAACGCCGATGCACTGATCCCCGTCGTGCCGACCGCCGAAGAACGGGCGGCGCTCGAGGCTGAGCTTGAGGCATTGAAGCCTCCGCCGCTGACGCTCAAGCGCCGCTTTGTGATTGCTCGTCATTACCTGCGCATGTGGCGCCTGGACAAAGGCAAATCGCTGCCGGTCCCGGTGCATCGCACTCATTTTCTAAGCCAGTGGTATTGGGAAGGGGTTCGCGACCTGTTGTCGCAAACCGCCCATGAGCGTCTCGCTGACTGGTTGCCAGCCATCGCCGGCCCGCAGACGATGGCTGTACCCGAGCCAGAACCGCGACAGTGGCCGGACACCACCGCCCAGGTCGAAACACAGGTAGACGGTGTGGTGTACGTCACCGTGTTCAACCCGCGTGACGGGCGCAAGAACTGGCATCAACTGATCACCGCATTCTGCTGGGCGTTCCGCGAAACGTCTGACGCGACGCTGGTGCTTAAGATTACCCAAAGTGATCTGTCGTCCTATCACGACGAACTGATGACGTTGCTCGCCCAGCTTTCGCCTTTCGCCTGTCGGGTGGTGGTCATGCACGGCTACCTGGACGACCCGCAATACGCCCGGCTGTACGCAGCCGCCAGTTACTACGTCAATGCTTCGCGTTGCGAAGGGCTGTGCCTGCCGCTGATGGAGTTCATGGCCAGTGGCAAACCGGTGATTGCCCCGGATCACACGGCCATGGAGGACTACATCGATGAGCGTGTGGCGTTTGTGGTCAAGTCCAGCGAAGAACTGACCATCTGGCCGCAGGACACTCGCATCATCTACCGCACCCTGCGTTACCGGCCGGATTGGGGTTCACTGAAAACCGCTTACGAAAACAGTTACCGTCTGGCCAAGGAACAATCGCTGGAGTATCAGCGCATGTCCCTCGCCGCCGTCGAGCGCATGCACGATTACTGCGCTTTCGCCCCGGTGCAGAAACGCATGGCGGGTTTCTTCGGGCTGGTACCGCAGGCTTTGCCGACAGCAACCGTGACGGATAACGCCCCATGCTGATCATCATTCATTCGGAAACCAACCAGCACACCATTGCCCGGAACCTTGGCCGTTCGGAGTACAGCTATTACTTCGTGCTCAAGGAGTACCGACCTGTGCTGGAGCGGCTGGGGCGAGTGGTCGAAGTCAGTGACCCGCAGACCGAAGTCGATGCCTTGTACAGGGACGCCTTGTCCCGTGGCGAAGCGTGCGTGTTCCTGTCGTTTTCACCGCCTCATCGTACGCCGGTCAATTTCACCTGCCCGACGCTGCCGGTGTTCGCGTGGGAATTCAGCACCATCCCCAACGAACCCTTTGCCGGTGACCCGCTCAATGACTGGCGCACGGTGTTGCGCGCAGCGGGTGCGGCGATTACACATTCCAGCTACACCGTGAATGCGGTGCGCGAGGCGATGGGCGCCGACTATCCGATCATCGCGGTACCGGCCCCGGTATGGGACCGGTTTTCCGAGCGTGGCGCCCATTTGAAGCGTCAGCCCTTGGCCAGTCAGGTGCGGTTGACGCTCAAGGGGTTGCTCGCAGACAGCCGCGAACTCGACTTGCGAGCCTTCGGCCCCGTGGCCACTCGCGAAGGCGTGGGTATTGATTTCAAGGCCCCGCCGAGTGAACACGAATTGGTCCTCGACGGCGTGATTTACACCTCGGTGTTCAACCCCGGTGACGGGCGCAAGAATTGGGAAGACATGCTCAGTGCCTTTTGCGTGACGTTTCGCGAGGTGGACGATGCAACGCTGGTGCTCAAATTGACGCACCACGATGCCGAAGAAGCACTGACTGACATCCTTCACCACTTGTACAAAAACCAGTCTTACCGCTGCCGGGTCGTGCTGATTTACGGCTATCTGGCTGACGCGGACTATGAGCAGCTGGTGCAAGCCACGAGTTACGTGGTCAACACGTCCTACGGCGAAGGCCAATGTCTTCCGCTGATGGAGTTCATGTCCTGTGGTAAACCGGCGGTGGCACCACGGACCACGGCGATGATCGATTATCTGGATGCCGAAAATGCATTCCTGATTGACTCCACCGATGAACTGACAGCCTGGCCACATGACCCGCGCAGGGCGTTTCGTACCTTGCGCTATGTCACCAATTGGGCGTCGTTGTGCAGGGCTTACCAATCAAGCTATGACGTGGCCAAGCGTGATCCCGAGCGTTATGCACAGATGTCCGTGCACGCAGTGGCCAGCCTCAAGAAATTCTGCAGCCAGGCCACTGCCGAACAACGGCTTGAGGCATTTTTCGAGCACCTGTTCGAGAACCGTGCCGTGGAAACCCCTGAGGCATGATTCGCGCATTGGTCAGACGTTTCTTTCCAGAGACGAAACCCGAGCCCCGGCCTGCGTCATTGCCGGTCGAGCAATCCCGCGTGTCGCCAAGAGAGGTGGGCTTGCACGATGCCATGCATGACGGCTGGTTTTCGGGCGACAGCGGCGAACTGCTCAAAGGGTTTGCCATCACCGCCGACGACACCTTGCTGGATGTCGGCTGTGGCGAAGGGGTCGCGACCTTGTTTGCGGTGCGTCAAGGCGCTTCGGTGATCTTCACCGACAGTGAACACGACAAGGTCCGCGACCTGGCGCTGCAAGTGCAAGCGCAGTCGGATAAGGCGAATCTCGGGCTGGTCAGCAACAGCCTGCCGCTGCCATTGGCCGATGGTTGCGCGAGCAAAGTCGTGTGCATGGAAGTGCTCGAGCATATCGACCAGCCGGAACCCTTCATGGCCGAACTGGTGCGCATGGGCCGCCCCGGCGCGCAGTACCTGCTGAGCGTACCGTCTCCGGTGGGCGAGCATTTGCAGAAAGGCATCGCCCCGGCCAGCTACTTTCAATCGCCCAATCATGTGCAGATTTTCACCCCCGAGCGGTTCGCCGCGCTGGTGGAGGACGCGGGCCTGGTCATCGAACATCGCCAGGCCACCGGGTTTTTCTGGGTCATGGGCATGATTTTTTTCTGGGCCAGTGAACGGGCCGCCGGGCGCGACCTGGGTGGTGCGGTTCGCGATCGGATCCAGGCACCGTACCCGCCGCTGATGGAGAGCTGGGCGAAAACCTGGCAGGACTTGCTGGCACAGCCCGACGGATTGGCGATCAAGCAGATGCTGGACCGGTTCATGCCCAAGAGCCAGGTGATCATTGCTCGAAAACCTCATTTCCGGGAGGGCGCATGAGCAACGAAAAACGGATCATGGACATCGAGCTGTTGCGCGGCATCGCGGTGCTTGGCGTGCTGTTTCATCATTTGCAGGACAGCCTGTTCGCGGCGGCTGTGCCCTTGCTGCAGGCCATCACGCTGTACTGCCAGCCGTGGTGGGGCGTGGATCTGTTTTTCGCGATCTCGGGCTTTGTCATTGCCCGCAGCCTGATCCCGGCCATGCGCCGCTGCACAACGCGCCGGGAGTATTGGCAGCAGACGCGCAATTTCTGGTTGCGCCGGGCCTTTCGATTGCTGCCGTCAGCCTGGTTGTGGCTGGCGCTGATGTTGCTGGCGTGCCTTTTTCTCAACCGCTCCGGCGCCTTCGGCACCCTGCACGCGAACCTTCAGGCGACCCTGGCCGGCGTCGCGCAGTACGCCAATTTCCGCTTTGCCGACAGTTTCTATCGCTACGAGTACGGCACCAGTTTCGTGTACTGGAGCCTGTCGCTGGAAGAACAGTTCTATCTGCTGTTCCCGCTGATGATTGTGCTGTTTCGCAAACACCTAGTGTGGCCTTTGCTGGCGCTGGTTGCGGTGCAGTTGTTCACCTTGCGCACGCCGATCCTGATGGTGGTGCGCACCGATGCGCTGGCCCTTGGCGTGCTGTTGGCGATGTGGAGTACGCAACCATCGTACCTGCGCTGGGAGCCCACATTCCTGCGTCGTCCATGGGCGGGTGTTGCCGCACTGATCACGGTGTCGCTGCTGCTCAGCTACATGGCCACGGATCGCTTTACCTTTACCCATTACCGGATCGGTGTGATCGCGGTGCTGTGCGCAGTGCTGGTCTGGATCGCTTCCTACAACCGCGATTACCTGTTGCCGCGCGGCGTGTTCAAGCACCTGATGACGTGGGTCGGCAGCCGTTCCTACGGGATCTACCTGATCCATATCCCGGCCTACTTGCTGGTACGTGAATTCATTTTCCGTTTGCAGGCTGCCGGGCTGCCCAGCCCGGCTGGCCATCCGATACTGATGTTGCTGATGGCTGGCGGCCTGATCGTGCTGCTGAGCGAACTCAACTATCGCTACATCGAAATGCCCATGCGCAACCGCGGCGCCTCGCTGGTTAAACGCCTGGGCACCTCCCGAACAGCCGTCTCATCCTCTGGAGCCACCTCATGCTGAGCCTTTTGAAGAAACTCACGGCGGGCACGCCCGCGCCTGTGCAGCCAGAGATTGCGCCTGCCCCACCCGTGGTGGAGAAGGTCGACCCCTACATGCTCGGCCTGCACGACGCAATGCTCAGCGGCTGGTTCAATCAGCAGACCGGCGAACTGTTCAGCGGTTTCCCCGTGACTCCCGAGGACACACTGCTGGATGTGGGCTGTGGTGACGGCGGCAACGTGCATTTCTGCGGGATGCGCGGGGCGAAGATCATCATCGCCGATATCGACGCGGCCAAGGTCGAAGCGACCCGCCAGCGCCTGAGCGATACACCGGCCCGTGACGTCGAATGCCACGTCACCGACTGCAACCCGCTGCCGATTGCCGATGCGACCGCGACGCGGGTGGTGTCGACCGAGGTCATCGAGCATGTGGACGACCCGGCCCAGTTCCTTGCTGAACTGGTGCGAGTGGGTAAACCGGGAGCGTTGTATCTGCTGAGCGTCCCACACCCCAGCTCCGAAGACCTGCAGAAAGACATCGCGGCGGCCGAGTACTTCCAGAAGCCCAACCACATCCGCATCATCAGCGAAGCGCAGTTCAAGGCCATGGTCAGCGATGCCGGCCTGGAAGTGATCAGCCACAGCCAGTATGGATTCTACTGGTCTATGTGGATGCTGCTGTTCTGGGAAGCCAAGGTCGACTTCAGCAACCCGGACCATCCGTTGCTCAACCACTGGGCGGACACCTGGCAGGCGATCCTGGCTTCGCCACGGGGTACACAGATCAAGCAGGCGCTGGATGCGGTGGTAGCCAAGAGCCAGGTGATCATTGCGCGTAAACCCTGATTGGCCAACGGTGGGGGTGACGGTCTGCAACAGGCCGTCCGGCACCGCCATGGATGCCGTCCCGTAGCATCGCATCAAGCCGGATCAGCAAAGTCCGCCAGGCTGCGGGGGCAGGCAGCCCCTTGCAAAAGCGGCCGGTGCAACAGGGCCGCCACTCTCTCCATAAATGGGGCATTACACCCACCCAACTGGGCGGTTACCACCAAAGTTGAGGAATATTCCCCTCTCACGCTTCCTCTCACTTGAAATATTCTGAAACAGCCTGTTCATTAATCTGAGCTTTTTCTTCGCCCAGGGTAATGGCTCATTTGTTGCACCACCTCAGGCACCCGAAACAGCCGTCGTCCCGGACATCATGGAGACGCCAGGGCTTGCCGGATTCGGCCGGACGCGAGGGGTGAAAAATGAAACATGCGACATCAACCTTGAGCTCCATCGCCTCTCATGAGGAGCGTCTTATGAGTCCCACGATCAAGATTGGCATTGTTGACGATCACCCACTGTTAAGGGATGGGGTCACAATGGCGCTGAAGAAAATAGCTGACTTTCAGGTGGTCGAGCAGGGCGGGTCTGCCGATGATGCCATGGAAATTGCCGCTCGTTTTGCTCCGGATGTCTTGCTGATGGATGTCAATATGCCGGGCGACAGCTTTGCTGCCGTGCGAGCGATCTCGGCGTCTTCACCGGCCGTTAAAATATTGATGCTGACGGTATCCGAGTCCATCGAGGACGCCTATTCCGCTCTCGAAGCGGGCGCGCAGGGGTATGCGTTGAAAGGCATCAGCGGTCTTGAGCTTGTGCAAGCCATCAGAAATGTTGCCGGAGGTGAAACCTTCATTACCCCTAAACTTGCCGGCAGGCTGTTAAGCAATATCAGAAAGAATGCGGGTGACAAGCCAAAGGTCGAGCTGACCCATCGCGAAGAACAGGTTATCCGAGAGGTATCGAAGGGCCTGACCAACCGCGAGGTGGCTATCAAGCTTGAGCTCTGCGAGAAGACCATCAAGCACTACATGACGAATGTCATGTACAAGCTGCGCGTTCGTAACCGGACGCAGGCGGTGGCTGCAGTGATACGGCATTGGGAGAGTGACCATATATCCAGCCTGTGTGGTGCTCTTCAACGCCGCGACTGGAGTGACAACAGAAAGTCGAATAACGAGCCATAAGTGCTGCGGTGACTTGGGCGCAACGATCAATCTGGTACGGGTTATCAGATTTTGAACTGCGCCCTGGCTTTGGTTCCGGCATGGGGAGCCGATTCAATGCTGAATACGCCGCCGAGGGATTCGACGCGATAGCGCATGCCGACAAGACCCAGACGAGTTCTGCCTCGACCTGGCACATTCGGTTTCTCGGTTGAAATACCCATTCCCGCATCCTCGACTTGCACTTCCAGCAATCCTTCAGAGTGCGAGGCGCTGAGTTTTTGGCCTTTTCCCCCGGCGTGAACATAGGCATTGTTCAACGCTTCCTGGGCGAAGCGGTAAATACCAATTTTAAGCGCTATCGGTACATCGTCCGTAAGCCTATCAAGCTGCAGCTCGACTCGCGTCTCGGTTCGCTCTTCGTGCCGCTCGGCCAGCAATACCAGGGCATCGTGCAGGGTCAGGTCATTGACTTCCGGAAGTGCCAGGCCAAGTGATATTTCCCGCACTTCGTTTAAAGCATCCTCGCCGGCACGCCTGATCATTTCCAGGGCTTCTACATCCGAGACGCCTTGCGAACCTTCGAGTTCTTCAAGGCGAAGGAGAATAAGTGCCAACAGCTGAGCAGGACCATCATGCAAATCGGCCCCGATCCGCCGCAGAGTAAGTTCATTGATTCTGGAAAACTCGCGATTGGCTTTAGTGACTTTGCGCTGAAGGACAGCATTGTTTGAGTGCAATCTGGTTTGCTCATCCATTCGCCATTTAAGTGCTGTTTCATGCTGCTTTATTATCTTGTCGCCACGTCGAACGATAAAAAACAACAGTAAAATCATGGCTGTCGTTGCTGCTCCAACAATCGCCCATACTTTTTTGCGAACGTTATTGATTTCGCGCTGTAACGCTTCCGCGGTTTCGTAGAACTCACCCACCGCAATAATCTTTCCAGTACCCGCTTCGCGCAGTGGAGCAAAAATTTCATAGAGCGGAATATTCAGGCTGCGCTCAAAGGCATCTTCAATATCGTCCACCGCATAACTTCCAAGTTCATTGTCGAACTCTGTATAGATCTTGCCGGTCAGTGCCTGTGAGATCTCCTCTGTCGGAAAGGTTTTCTGCACCGTGGATTTGTCGGTGCTGTAGACAATCGTGCCGTCTGGCAACCAGATCTTCACCGAGACAACATGCGTACTGAGCGAGGTGCTGGACAGCAGATAGTCAATGGTCTGAATGGTCTCATCGGGGAGTTCCGTTGCAGTGGTTAACCCCTGGGCGAAAGGTTCGAGAAAGTTCTGCATATAACGCGCGCCTGTCTCTGCCGCCGTTTGAACCGTTGCATCTTCAATGCTCTGGCTTACGAGATTGCCAACGAACGTCATGGTCAAGCCCAGAATGATAGTGGCGCAGATCACGAACTGGGTTGAGCGGCTCAAATGGCGCAGTTTCGCACCGGTGCCCGGTCTCCCGGGCCCTGTGCCATTGGACTTTAGGCCAGGGTCCGATTCGACCAAGGTCTGATCCGATTCGTTGACCAAGGTCTCGGAATTTGGCTGGGCTTTCGTCTCTGTACACATCCGGGTAGCCCTTCAATACTCATTTTCAATGGAGTGTAAAACTGGTGTTTGAGGTTGAGGGCGGGAGGCGCGATGAGTATTTTAAAAAGATTCTCAAACAGACTGGGTAATCGTTACTTCCGGCCACAACAGCTGGGGGTTATTACCCATAGTGCTCAACTCAATCAAAACCAAACCCATGGTTTGAATGATTTCCTGACTCCTCCACCAGGCGTGAGCAACCACTCTCCCATACATACTAGTCAATTCGTAGTCGATGCCAGTTTTCTCATGGATAAAAGGCTTGTTGACGAAGCCGCATGGACGCAGAACCGTGCCATCACCCCTCAGGAAGTCCCGGACTCTGATCGCTGGATGTGTGGCATCTGTGACAAGCCCCCCATGCCTGAGAGTGCTCCATGGACAGATGCATAAAGCCCCGATTCGTGACGGGGCCATTAGCAAGTCACACCTTCTATTCAACCTGCGTTCACGGGCCGTCGCCTCCTTGAGACGCAATACCCGCCTGTAGATACGGTTGTCACGGGGAATCAATCCTCAGTCGAGCACTGCTGATTGCACGCAATCGGGCAAGGGTTCGGTGCGGCCGTGGTACCAGGTCCCGTCGTGCAATTTTCGATTTTTTGTTTATGGGATTCAGCACTAAACCACGCGTTTGCAGCGGAGTTTTATGCGTGTGGTTTCCTGATTGCCAAGCAACGAGGAAACAGCCATGGCCAGCTTCATCAAGTCCGATCTCGAATTCATTCTCGAACAAATCTTCATCTCCGAACGGCATGCAGCAGGCGAGAGTCTGATTGACATGCTGCCAAACGTAGAAGTCCCCTTCGGCCTGCGCACCGTAACCGGCATCTACAACAACCTGGCCAATCCCCAGTTCGGTGCCGCCGACAACTTCTTCCCGCGCATGACGACGCCAGTGTTCAATACCGCGCAGGTCCAGCCGGTCGGCTTCTTCGGGCCCGCCGACCCTGGCGGAACCACGCCGACCTCCTACCTGCAGACCAGCGGTGCCGTCTTCGACTCGCAGCCGCGCACCATCAGCAACCTGATCGTGGACCAGACCGCCAACAACCCGGCGGCGGTCGCGGCCGCCGCGGCTAATCCGGATTCACAGGTCGTCACCAGCCCAGGCCTGGATGGCCTGTTCGGCACCGCCGACGACGTTTCCGTCTTCCAGATCCCCAACATTACGCCGGACGCGGGCCTGACCGCGCCGTTCAACCAGTGGATGACGTTCTTTGGCCAGTTCTTCGACCATGGTCTTGACCTCGTGACCAAGGGCGGCAGCGGCACCGTCTTCATTCCGTTGCAGCCGGATGACCCGCTTTTCGTGCCGGGCAGCCCGACCAACTTCATGGTGCTGACGCGGGCCACCAATCTGCCCGGTCCCGACGGCATCCTCGGCACCGCCGATGACATCCACGAGCAGAGCAACACCACCTCGCCGTTTGTCGACCAGAACCAGACCTACAGCTCGCATCCCTCGCATCAGGTGTTCCTGCGCGCCTATGAACTCAACGCCGCCGGCGATCCGGTCGCCACCGGCAAGCTGATCACCAATCGTGACCTGGGCGTCGATGGGCATTTCGGCACTGCCGATGACGTCGAAATCGGCGGCATGGCCACCTGGGCGGTCGTCAAGGCCCAGGCCCGTGATCTGCTCGGCATCAACTTGACCGATGCGGACGTGTTCGACGTACCGCTGCTGGCGACCGATGCCTACGGCAACTTCATCAAGGGGCCCAACGGTCTCCCCCAAGTCGTGATGAAGGGCCTGGACGGCATCGCCGGCACCGCCGACGACGTGCTCGTCGAGGGTAACCGGGCAGCGCCGATCAGCCTGACGAACGCCGTTCGCACCGGCCACCAGTTCCTCATCGACATCGCCCACAGCGCCGACCCCACCGGCGGCCTGACGGCTGACGCGGACACCGTCATTGGCGGCCCGCAAGCACCCGGCACCTACGACAACGAGTTGCTCGACAAGCACTACATCGCCGGTGATGGCCGCGTTAACGAGAACATCGGCCTGACCACGGTGCATGAGATCTTCCACAGCGAGCACAACCGGCTGATTGACCAGACCAAGGAGACAGTGCTGGCCTCCGCTGACCTCGACTTCCTGAACAAGTGGCTGCTGCCCGACGGCCAACTGACAGCGCTGCCCGTGACGCCGGCCGACATCGCGGGCCTGCACTGGAACGGCGAGCGGTTGTTCCAGGCCGCCAAGTTCGGCACCGAAATGCAGTACCAGCACCTGGTGTTCGAGGAGTTCGCGCGCACCATCCAGCCGCAGGTGGACGTGTTCCTGGCCCCCATGGGCAACGACACCACCGTCAATCCGGCGATCGTCGCCGAGTTCGCGCACACGGTCTTTCGCTTCGGCCATTCGATGCTGTTGGAGACGGTCGATCGTTTCGACCCCAACTTCAATGTCGTCGGTGACGGCAATCCGGTTGACCCGGGCAATCAACAGACCGGCCTGATCGCGGCCTTCCTCAACCCTCTTGCGTTTGCTGCAAGCGGCCCCACGCCGGAGGAGGCGGCTGGCGCCATCGTGCGCGGTGTCACACGGCAGGTCGGCAACGAGATCGACGAGTTTGTCACTGACGCTCTGCGCAACAACCTGGTCGGCCTGCCGCTCGACCTTGCCGCGCTCAACCTGGCGCGCGGCCGCGAAACCGGCATCCCGTCGCTGAACGCGGCGCGGCGCGAGTTCTACCACATGACCGGCGACAGCCAGCTGACCCCCTACACGAGCTGGGCCGATTTCGTGCAGCACATGAAGCACCCGGAATCGCTGATCAACTTCATCGCCGCCTACGGCACGCACTCAACCATCACTGGCGCCACGACGCTGGCGGACAAACGCGCCGCGGCGGCGGACCTGGTGCTCGGCAGCGCCACGGCCCCGGCCGATCGCCTGGACTTCCTGAACAGTACCGGTGTCTGGGCCAGCAACGCCGGTGCGGACGGCATTCTGCACACCGCAGACGACGTGACCACCACCGGCCTGGACTCCATCGACTTCTGGATCGGTGGCCTGGCCGAGGAGAAAATGCCCTTTGGCGGCCTGCTGGGTTCGAGCTTCAACTTCGTCTTCGAAACCCAGTTGGAAAACCTGCAGAACGGCGACCGCTTGTACTATCTGGCCCGCACCGCAGGACTCAACTTCGGCACTGAGCTGGAGAACAATTCGTTCTCCAATCTGGTGATGCTCAACAGCAACGCCACACACCTGGCGGCCAACATATTCCAGACACCGGCTTTCACCCTGGAGGTCGACCAGACGCAGCAGTTCAACCCGAGTGTGGTGGCCGGTCTGGACGGCATCGTCGGCACGGCCGACGACCTGCCCGCCAACGCCGACCCCTTTGGCCCGTCGGATCACCCGATCGGCTCACCAAGGATTGACCATATCACGCCGCTGGTGATCCGCGACAACCCCGACACAGTGGGCCCCGATACCAATTACCTGCACTACACCGGCGGCGACACGGTCGTGCTTGGCGGCACGGCCGGCAACGATATCCTCATTGCCGGCGACTCGGACGACGACACGGTCTATGGTGACGCCGGCAACGATCGGCTCGACGGTGGCTACGGCAACGACAACGTCTTTGGTGGTGCCGGTGACGACATCATCACCGACATCGGCGGCAGCGATACCCTGCGCGGCGAGGACGGCAACGACGTCATCCAGGCCGGCAACTCGACCCTCGGTCTCAACAACCTGGTGTTCGGCGGCGCTGGCAAAGACTTCATCATCACCACCGAAGACATCACGATGACCTTCGCCGGCGCGGGCGACGACTTCATCCTCGGCGCCAAGGTCAACCTCGCACCGACCGGCAACGAAGGCGACGACTGGATCGAAGGCGGCACCCAGGACGGTGCGCCCGGCGATAACATGAGCCCGACTCTGACCGACGATGTGCCCGGCAACGACATCTTCATCGGCACCGGCGGATTCGATGAAATGATCGGTGAAGGTGGCGACGACACCTTCGTCGCCAGCGATGCCCAGGACAAGATGGACGGCATGTCCGGGTTCGACTGGACCACCTACAAGAATGACAAGTACGGCGTGACCGTCGACATGGTCGTTCCCTTCTTCAGCCCCTATCACGCGGTGCCCAATGCGGCGGGCGATATCGTGGGCGCAGTGGGGCAATCGCCCGATGCGGTCTATGACCGGTTCGCGGAAGTGGAGGGCCTGTCGGGCTCGGCCTTCTCCGACTTCCTGCGCGGCGATGAACAAAACGCGGCCATCATCGCCAACATCACGGCCAGGGGCAGCATCCTCACCAACTTCGACCTTGTCAGCGGCCTGCGGGACTTTGTCGGCAGCGCCGGTTTCGGAGCCGACGGTATCGGGGGCACGGCCGACGATCAGTTCGGCGCGGGCAACATCATCCTCGGCGGCGATGGTAGCGACATCATCGAAGGCCGTGGCGGCAGCGACCTCATCGACGGCGACAAGTGGCTCAACGTGCGCATCAGCGTGCATCAGAATCTGGATGGCACCGGGCCGGAGATCGCCAGCTTCGACAGCATGACGCAGATGATCCCGCTGATGTTGAACGGCACCTACAACCCGGGCCAGCTCGTCGCCGTGCGGGAGATCCTGCCGGGCGTGGGTGGCTTCGACACCGTCAACTTCCTGGGCCCACTGGCGAACTACACCGTCTCCGTCAACGATAACGGCACGGCGCTCGACTTTAGCGACGACATCGTCAGCGTGACCGACAATGTCGGCAAGGAAGAAACCGACCGTCTCACCCACATCGAACGGCTGCAGTTCTCCGATCAGTCGATGGTCCTCGTGCCCGGGCTCAACGCTGAGCCGGTGGGTGCGCTGACGGTGGATAACACCGCGCCGACCGTTGGCCAGACGCTGACCGTGTCGGCGGCAGGCCTCACTGATGGCGACAACGCCGGCGGGGCGATCCACAACTCGATCAGTTACATATGGCAGTTTGAAGCGACACCGGGTTCGGGCGTGTTCGAGGACATCATCCTCGGGCCAGGCCGCATCGGTATCGGATTTACCAGGGCGGACGCGCCCACGCTCACGGTGACCCCGGATCTTGCCGGCCTGGCCGTGCGCGTCAAAGGCATTTATGCGGACGATCATGGCGTGACCGAGCAGGTATTCTCTGCGCCGACCACGGCAATAGTGGCCGCGGCGCCAGCCCCCGCACCAGCGCCTTCGCTGATCGATCCGCAGACCAGTGCCCCCAGCAACGGTGTGCGTTACACGCAATCGGACCTGGCGTTCATCCTTGACCAGATCAAGATAGCCGAACACCACGCGGCCGGTGAGAACCTGGTTTCTCTGCTGCCGAACATACGCGTGCCCTACGGTTTGCGCACGGTCGAAGGGACGGAAAACAACCTGCTCCATCCCGAGTACGGTGCCGCCGATAACGTATTCCCGCGCCTGACCACGCCGGACTTCCGCCCGGCCGACGCCGGCACGAGTTACACCCAGACCAGCGGCCTGGTGATCGACTCGCAACCGCGCACTATCAGCAACCTGATCGTCGACCAGACCGCCAACAACCCGGCGGCGGTCGCGGCCACCTTCGACCCCGGCCTGGATGGCATCCTCGGCACGGTTGACGATGTCCTCAAGGCCGGCGCGCAGGTGGTGACCGGAACCCGCACCGACGGCAGCACGTTCCAGACCTTCTTCGACCCGAACGTGAGTCCCGACGCGGGCCTGACCGCGCCCTTCAACCAATGGATGACCTTCTTCGGCCAGTTCTTCGACCATGGCCTGGACCTCGTCACCAAGGGCGGTTCGGGCACCGTGTTCATTCCGCTGCAGCCGGATGACCCGCTGTTCGTGCCCGGTAGCCCGACCAACTTCATGGTGCTGACGCGCGCCACCAATCAGCCCGGCCCCGATGGCATCCTGGGCACGGCCGACGACATCCACGAGAACACCAACACCACCTCGCCGTTTGTCGACCAGAACCAGACCTACAGCTCGCATCCTTCGCACCAGGTGTTCCTGCGTGCCTATGAGCTCAACGCAGCGGGCGATCCGGTGGCCACCGGCAAGTTGATCGAAAATCGTGATCTGGGCGCCGATGGTGTGTTCGGCTCTGCCGACGACGTCCAGATCGGCGGCATGGCCACCTGGAAGGTGGTCAAGGCGCAAGCCCATGATCTGCTCGGGATCAACCTCACGGATGCCGATTTCGACAACGTGCCGCTGCTGGCGACCGACGCCTACGGCAATTTCATCAAGGGGCCGAACGGTTTCCCTCAGGTGGTGATGTTGGGCCCGGACGGCATTGCCGGCACGGCCGACGATGTGCTCGTTGAAGGCAATCCGGCAGCGCCCATCAGCCTGGTCAACGCCGCGCGCACTGGCCATGCTTTCCTCAACGACATCGCACACACCGCCGTTCCGGTGGACGACCAGACTGGCGCGGCACTCCTGCCCGATGCCGACAATGTCGTTGGCGGTACACCTGCGCCGGGCTTCTACGACAACGAACTGCTGGACGCGCACTACATCGCCGGCGACGGCCGGGTGAACGAGAACATCGGCCTGACCACCGTCCACTCGATCTTCCACCATGAGCACAACCGCCTGGTCGATCACACCAAGGAGGTGGTCCTGGCGACAGCGGCAGGCGGCGATGTGTCGTTCCTCAACGAGTGGCTGCTGACGCCCGTCACCGCCGTTCCGGCCGACACCTCGACCCTGGACTGGAACGGCGAGCGCCTGTTCCAGACGGCGAAGTTCGGTACCGAGATGCAGTACCAGCACCTGGTGTTCGAGGAGTTCGCGCGGACCATCCAGCCGATGGTCGATCCCTTCTTCGCCCCGGGCCAGGTGTACGACACCGCGATCGATCCGAGCATCGTTGCCGAGTTCGCACACACCGTCTATCGCTTCGGGCACTCGATGCTGCTGGAGCAGGTCGACCGGCTCGATCCGAACTTTGCCTCGAGCGATATCGGGCTGATCCAGGCCTTCCTTAACCCGCTCGAGTTCGCGGGCAGCGGCCCCACTCCGGAAGAGGCGGCCGGTGCCATCGTGCGCGGCGTGACCCGCCAGGTCGGCAACGAAATCGATGAGTTTGTCACCGAAGCCCTGCGCAACAACCTGCTGGGCCTGCCGCTCGATCTGCCCGCCATCAACCTGGCGCGTGGCCGCGATACCGGCGTTCCGTCCCTGAACGCGGCGCGACGGGAGTTCTATGGGCCCACCGGCGACGCAGAGCTCAAGCCCTACACGAGCTGGGCTGATTTCGTGCAGCACATAAAGCACCCGGAATCGCTGATCAACTTCATCGCCGCCTACGGCACGCATTCGAGCATCACCGACGCCATCACGCTGGCGGACAAGCGCGCGGCGGCTTCGTTGCTGGTGCTCGGCGGTGCGGGTGCGCCGGCCGATCGCATCGACTTCCTCAACAGCACCGGCGCCTGGACCAGCACCGCGGGTACCGACGGCGTTTTGCACACGGCAGACGATGTGACCATCACCGGCCTGGATGCCGTCGACTTCTGGGTTGGCGGGCTGGCCGAGGAGAAGATGCCCTTTGGCGGCATGCTCGGCTCGACCTTCAACTTCGTCTTCGAGAACCAGATGGAGAAACTCCAGGACGGTGACCGCTTCTACTATCTGGAGCGCACCGCCTCGATGGACTTTGGCGCCGAACTGGAGAACAACACGTTCGCCTCGCTGGTAATGGCCAATACCGATGCCACACACCTTTCGGCCAGGGTCTTCCTGACGCCGGCCTACACGTTGGAGGTCAACCAGGCGAACCAGTACAACCCCAGTGTGATTGCCGGACCCGACGGTATTGTCGGCACCGCCGACGATCTGCCGGCCAATGCCGATCCGTTTGGTCCGTCGGACCACCCGATTGGCTCACCGCGCACTGACTTCCTCACGCCGCTGGTGATCCGCGACAACCCCAACACAACGGGCCCGGATACCAACTACCTGCACTACACCGGCGCCGATACGGTCGTGCTGGGCGGTACGGCCGGCAACGACATCCTCATTGCCGGCGACTCGGACGATGACACGGTCTACGGCGATGCCGGTAACGACCGGATTGATGGCGGCTACGGCAACGACCAACTCTTAGGTGGTACCGGTGACGACATCATCACCGACATGGGTGGCGACGATGTCATCCACGGCGAGGACGGCAACGACGTCATCCAGGGCGGCAACGGCCTCAACCTGATCCTCGGCCAGGCCGGCCAGGACTTCATCATCACCGGCGAAGACGCGGCCGACACCAGCGGTGGTCTGGGCAACGACTTCATCCTCGGCAGCAAGGCGAATGAGTTCGCGCGCGGCGGTGAAGGCGATGACTGGATCCAGGGCGGATCCGCCGATGGCGTTGCCGGTGACAACTTCGACCCCTTCGGCAACGATCCGATCAATGGCAACGACGTCTTCCTGGGCGATGGCGGACCGGACAACTTCGACGGGGAGGGCGGCGATGACATCATGGTCGGCAGTCCCAGCGAGGCGGACCGTTTCATCGGGTTCTCCGGGTACGACTGGGCGACCTACAAGGACGATCCGAGTGGCGTGACCATGGACCTAAACTCCAGGCTGCGCTTCTTCGATCAACCGGCGGTGCCGGGTTCCAACGCGTCGATCCTTGCCCGGCTGGACCTGGTGGAAGGGCTGTCGGGGTCGGCCCATGCCGACTTCCTCAGCGGCGATGACTCCACTGCCGACTTGCTCGCCGTCGCTGGCGCCAAGGGCAGCGTGCTCACCAACTTCGACCTCATCAGCGGTCTGCGGGACCTGGTCGGCAGCGCCGGTAACGGCGCGGATGGCATCGCCGGCACGGCCGACGACAAGTTCGACGGGGGCAACATCCTCCTGGGTGGCGCCGGCAGCGACGTCATCCAGGGCCGCGGCGGCGACGACCTGATTGACGGCGACAAGTGGCTCAACGTGCGCATCAGCGTGCGGCAGAACATCGATGGCACCGGTCCGGAAATCGCTACCTTCGACAGCCTGACGCCCCTGGTTCCGCTCATGGTGAACGGCACCTATAACCCCGGCCAGCTGCAGATCGTGCGCGAAATCCTGACGGCGACCGGTCCCGACTTCGACACGGCGCTGTTCTCCGGCAATCTGGCGGATTACACCGTGGTGGACAACCTCAACGGCACCTTTACGGTCACCGACAGTGTCGCCGGCCGGGACGGGACCGACACCCTCAGCCATATCGAGCGGTTGCAGTTCTCCGATCAGGCGCTCGTGCTCGGCGGTTTGAACGCAGAGCCAGTCGGTTCGCTGAGGATCGACGATCCTACGCCCGCCGTCGGCCAGCGGCTGACGGTATCGGCGGCAGACATCACCGATGCCAACAATACCGCGACTGGCGGCGCGATCACCGGGCCCATCAGCTTCTTCTGGCAGTTCGAAGCGCGTCCGGGTTCGGGTGTCTTCGAAGACATCACCTTCTTTGCCGCCGGCGAGGTCGCGCGCGCAGAGGGCACGACCGTCATGGTGGGCTCGGAACTGAGGGTCCCACCACCGGCGACCCTCATTGGCGCCGTACCGGCTATCCCGGAACTCGTCGTGGCAGCCGGGCTGGCTCTGCGCGTCAGGGCGGTCTACAAGGACGCCAATGGCGTGCTGGAGGAGGTGTTCTCGGCGCCGACCGCACCGATTACGCCGGCCGGTACAGGCACCGTCAATGTCCTGCCGGTTGGTACGGTGCTGATCAGCGATACGACCCCGACGCCAGGCTCGGCCTTGACCGCCACAGATGCGTTCACCGACGCCAACGGGACCACGACTTCCGTGATTAACCATCAGTGGCAGGTGGGGAGCGGTGCAATCTTTACCGACATCGCCGGCGCGACGGGCACGACCTTCACGCCCGACACGACGCAGTCCGGTCAGCAACTGCGTGTCGTCGCCAGTTACACCGATGACCTCGGCACACTTGAGCGAGTCACGTCTGCCGCAACGACAGTGGTCGGTGTAGTGTTTGTCGGTACC
>NZ_AKJO01000016.1:0-14326 GCF_000282295.1 Pseudomonas sp. GM33 | reverse complement strand
GGTCGAGTTTTTCCGTGCCGAACTCTTCGAGAAGCAGCAGTTGCTGAGTGTAGGGCTGGGCCCCGAACAACGGGCTGGGCTTGCCATTGGTGGGGATCTTGAATGATGTTTGCTGGGCTGGCTGCAGCACGTTGTCGGTCGTTGGCGTCGTGCGGGTGCCGTACATACCATTGGGCAGGGCGATGGCGCCCTGGTAGGTGGGCGGCATGGTCAGAATGGCGTCCAGCGCGGCCTGGGGGTCGGCAGGTGGGTTGGTATAAGCCGAAGGATCCGTTGGCGGCGGATAGCTGACATCGTCCAGCGGTGCGGCGTTGACAGTGCCGAGGCTGATGTTGATCAGCATCACAGCGGCGATGCCCGGTTTGCTGAAACCGAGCGGTTTGAGGTCAGGCAGGCTTTTCATAGTGTTTCCCTCGGGGCGCGCCGATGTGGCTGACGTACGCAATGCGGTCGATGCAAGAGCTACGCCAATCACTAGGGAGTCTCGGAGGGTATGGAAGGCTGATTTGTATCAAGATATTAAGACTTTTCTGTAGCGCCGAAGTGGGTAGCAATCCTCAAGTTCGGGGGCCTTGACCCACCCATTTCCCCAATCACCTGCCACCCCACCATCACCCTTCGGACCGCAAGTGTCAGGCGCGTTATGATAGGCGGCCCTTGCCTCCCGGAGCCTGTCACCGCAATGCCCCTGATCAGCCACTTCAAGACCCCGTGCCCCGAGCACATCAATAGCCAGATCCTGCAGATGGTGGTCGACAACCTGACCGACATCAGCATGGTCGCGATCCCGCCCAGCAACCTGCTGTACAACCTTTATCAATACGCGATCGGCTATGAGGTGCACCTGTACCTGGAGGCGCTCAACGGTGAAAAAGGCATTGCCGTGGAGTTGATCGTTGCCACGGACGAAGACGATCCGCACAAGGTGCTGGGCTTTGTGCTGTACCTGCCGGTGCAGGACGACCCCGAGGCGTGCGGCGTGGCGTACATGGCGGTACAGGTCGAGTATCGGCGCCAGGGTGTGGCCCGGCGGATGCTGCGGGAAATGGTCGGCCGCTATCCCCATGCCGAGCTGACCTGCGCGGTGGCCAAGGTGCCGTATTTCGAGGCGATGGGTTTTCAGGTGGTGGGCGTGCGTGCGACCCAGGTGTTGATGAACACCCGCGACCACAGCACCGATGGCTTGATGGCGCTGCTGGACGTGGCGTCGATCTACAGCTCGCTGGAAGTGCGGCAGATTCATACCTACCTGCTGCAAAAGCACGGCAAGCGGGCCATGACCGACGCGGAAAAACAGCGCGACCGGCATCTGGACCAGTTGACGCGCAAGGCCAGTGAGTTTGTACGCGAACGCTTGGGTGATGACGCGGTGCCGGCGAGTGGCCCAAAACTGCGTTTGGTCTAGATCCATTGTGGGAGCGAGCCTGCTCGCGAAGACGGCGTCACATCCAGCATCAATGCTGGCTCACCCACCGCTATCGCGAGCAGGCTCGCTCCCACAGTGATTTGTGTTGGTTTTTCAGAGACAAAAAAAGAGCCTCAAAGCTCTTTGATGGGGAGGAAGTAGAGCCCTCGAGGCTCAAGATGCGCATGAAGCAGGCGGTGAGCTTGGTAGGGGTTCAGTTCACTCACCACCTACGCAGCGGCTTGCACAAGCAAGCGACTGCGTAAGTTCATCCTAAAAAGACCGAGTGTTTCACTCAAGTACCGCTAGTCGCATCCCCCGGCCAGCCGGCGCTGCGCAACGCTTTGAGCAGGGTTTCGGCGTCCAGCCCCGGCACCCCATGCCCGTTGCCTTCGGCGGTGTCGGCCGCGAGCAAGGCATTGATGATGGCTTCTTCCACGGCTTCGGTGGCGGCCAGGAACAACTCGCTGATGTGGTCGTTGTTGACCATGCTCAGGTTGTTTGTGGTCTGCGCTTTCTTGCTCTCGTAGGCCGCCGGTGGCACGTGATCGTTACCGGTGGCGAAAGCGATGAAGATGTCGCCGCTGTGGTCTTCATTGCCGCCGCCGGTGCGGGCCAGGCCAAGGCTGGCGCGCTGGGCCAGGCGTGTGCACTGGTGTGGCAGCAGCGGTGCATCGGTGGCCAGGCAGACCACGATCGAACCCATGCCCGGATGGGGCAGCGAGGCCTTGAGGAACGGCGAATCGACCTGTTCCATGTAGCGCCCGACCGGATACCCGTCGACGCGCAGTTCGTTACGGATGCCATGGTTGGCCTGGACAATCGCCCCCACTGTCCAGCCGCCCTGAGCGCTGTTCAAACGTCGCGACGCGGTGCCGATACCGCCCTTGAATTCGTGGCAGATCATGCCGCTGCCGCCGCCGACATTGCCTTCGGCCACCGGGCCACCCGCCGCCGAGCGCACGGCTTGGGCTACGTGTTCGGGCTTCACGTGAAAACCGTTGATGTCGTTGAGCAAGCCATCGAAGGTTTCCAGCACCACCGGCATGTTCCAGTAGAGGCGCCCGTCATCGGCTTGCTGTTCGCGGTCGACCACGATCAGCGCATCGCGCACCACGCCCAGGCTGTGTGTGTTGGTGAAGGCGATGGGGCTGGTCAGCAAGCCCGCTTCGCGTATCCATTCCAGCCCCGTGGCATCGCCATTGCCGTTGAGTACATGCACGCCGGCAAAGCACGGTTGCTGGCTGGTGGAACCGGCACGCGGTTCGATGACGGTGACGCCGGTGAGGATGTCGCGGCCGTTGGCCGTGCGTCCTCGTACATCACAGTGGCCGATCCGCACGCCGGGGACGTCGGTGATGGCATTGAGCGGACCGGGTTGCAGTTGGCCGAATTGGATGTTCAAGTCGCGGGCGCGTGGTTTCATGGTTTTTCTCATCTTCGATTCGTGGCAGAAAAAAATATTTGTTGGGCACCACGGACACTGTGGGAGCGAGCTTGCTCGCGATGGGGTCGTTACATTCAGCATCTATGGCAACTGATCCACCGCTATCGCGAGCAAGCTCGCTCCCACAGGGGTATGCGGTGTCCTTGCTATTGACCGTTTTTGACCTTGCTCCAGATTCGCGTGCGCACGCGCTCGGTCGCCGGCGGCAGGGGCTGGAGGGTGAACAGGGTGGCCATGGCTTCGGCTGACGGGTAGACAGCCGGGTTGTTGCGGGTCGCTTCGGCCACCAGCGTGGTCGCGCTGCGGTTGCCGTTGGGGTAGTTGAGGTGGTCGCTGACCGGGGCGATGACTTCAGGGCGCATCAGGTAGTCGATGAAGGCCATCCCTTGTTCCGGGTGCGGGGCGTCCTTGAGCAGTACCAGGGTGTCGAACCACACCGGCGCGCCTTCCTTGGGCAGGCTGTAGGCGATCTTCACGCCGTTGCCGGCCTGCTCGGCGGTGGTCTTGGCTTCGAGCATGGCGCCGGACCAGCCGACCGCCACGCAGATGTTGCCGTTGGACAGGTCGCTGATGAACTTCGACGAGTTGAAGTAGGCAATGTGCGGACGTAACTTCAGCAGCAGCGCTTCGGCTTTCTTGTAGTCTTCGGGGTTGGTGCTGTTGGGCGGCAGGCCGAGGTAGTGCAGGGCGACCGGCAGCATCTCCGACGGCGAGTCGAGCATGGCCACGCCGCACTCGCCGAGCTTGGCCAGGTTCTCTTCCTTGAACACCAGGTCCCAGGAGTCCACCGGCGCCTTGTCGCCCAGTACCGCGCGCACTTTATCGATGTTGTAGCCGATGCCGTTGGTGCCCCACAGGTACGGCACGGCGTACTGGTTGCCCGGATCGTTGTTGGCCAGTTTCGCCAGCAGATCGGTGTCCATGTTCTTGAAGTCCGGCATCTGCGCCCGGGGCAGTGGGGCGAGGGCACCGGCTTTGATCAGCGTGGGCAGACTGAAGTTGCTGGCCACCACCACGTCGTAGCCGCTGCGGCTGGTGAGCAGCTTGCCTTCGAGCACTTCGGCGCTGTCGAAGGTGTCGTAGACCGGCGCGATCCCGGTGTCACGCTTGAAGTCCTGCAGGGTATTGGGGCCGATGTAGTCGTACCAGTTGTAAACGTGCACGGTCGGGGCTTCGACGGCTTGCGCCGACAGCGACACCGCCAGACAGGCGCCAAACCCCAGATTGAAATACAAGCGGTGACGACTCATGATGCGGCACTCCTGGCCTGTTGCGGCCGGTGGTAATCAGGAGTTTGTAGCGTATCGACCGGGGTGGCCTTCACCCATTCCCATCATGGGTTACACAAAAGGGGTAGTGCGTGGACGCGTTGTTGAAAGAGTTGCCGGTGCACCAGGGGCTGGCGCGGGTCTTCACGACGGTGGGGCGGGACGGTTTCTGGCGGGCGCTGGTCGATACCCTGCGGTTGCTGGTGCCGCTGGACAACGCCCTGGTGGCGCTGATGCGCCCGGGCCACGTGCCGCGCCTGCTGATTGATTTCGATGCCAAGGGCAACAGTGCCGAGCAGGAAGAACTGGCGGACTACCGCGCCGGCATGTATCTGCTCGATCCGTTCTATCAAGCCGTTTGCGCCGGCATCGCCGACGGCTTGCACAGCCTCGAATCGGTGGCCCCCGACCAGTTCCAGCACAGCGAGTACTACCTGAGTTACTTCAGCACCGTGGTCGGTGGGGACGAGTTGCAGTTCATGGTCAACCTCGACGGTGCCGTGCTCGGCCTGTCCCTCGGGCGTTCGACGCGCTTTGGCCTTGAGGACCAGGGGCGCCTGCTGTGCGTGCGTGACTGGGTGCTCTCCGCGATGCGCCGACACCTGGACCTTCTGCCACCGGAAGGGCCGGTCGCCGAACCGCCGGCCGGCGATCTGGCGACCTTGCTCGATCGCTTCGACGCACGCCTGACGTTGCGGGAAATCGAAACCGCGCGCCTGATTCTCCAGGGCTTCTCCAGCAAGGCCATCGCCCAGCAAATGGGCATCTCCCCCGAGACGGTGAAAGTGCACCGGCGCAACCTCTATCACAAGCTCAACGTGAACGGGCATGGCGAGTTGTTTGCGCTGGTGTTGCAGCCGCGTTAATCCGGATTGTCTGGTTGACCAAGCCGTCGCCTTCGCGAGCAGGCTCGCTCCCACAGTTGAGCTGCATTCCATTGTGGGAGCGAGCCTGCTCGCGAAGGGCGCTATGCGGTCTTCAGACCTGCTGTTCCTGCCAATGCGCCTTGAGGTATTCGATGAACACTTTGACCTTGCGCGTGTTGCGCCGGTGGGCCAGGTACAGCACGTAGATCCACGGCCCGAACGCACTGGGTTCGCGCCAGTACTGCGGCATCAACTCGACCAGTTCGCCCCGCGCCAGATAGGGCGCGGCACTCCACTGCGGGATGAACTGTAAACCCTGTCCATCGAGCAGGCAGGCCAGCAGAAAATCAAAGTTGTCACTGGCCACCCGCGGCGTCGGTTGGGTCAGGCGTATCCGTTGTTCGCCTTGCTTGACCCACCAGAAATGTCGATTCAGTAGCGGATGGCGGAAGATCAGCCAGTCGTGCTGCTGATAATTGTCCAGTGAAACATCCTCGCCCTTACGGGCCAGGTAAGCCGGGCTGGCGCAGAGCAACACCTGGTTTTCCACCAGCGGCTGCGCGATCACGCCAGGCAGGTCGATGGGGCCGTCGCGCAGGGCCAGGTCGTAGCCGCCGTCCACCGGGTCTTCGAAGTTATCGCTCAGGTCCACTTCCAGTTTGACCTGCGGGTACGCGGTCAAAAAGCGACAGCACACCTGGTTCAGAAAAGCCGGCGCGAACGAGGGCGGGGCGGTGATCCGCAGGTCGCCGCGCAGCTCATGCTGCAACTGCTCCACGTCCTCGGTGGCCAGTTGCAGTTGCATCAGCGCCTGGCGTGCGCCTTCCAGGTAGATGCGACCGGCTTCGGTCAGCGCCATGCGCCGGGTGGTGCGGTCGAACAGGCGCGTGCCGAGTTCTTCCTCCAGTTGGGCCACGGCCTTGGTCAGGGCGGACGGAGTCTTGCCGAGCAGGTCGGCGGCTCGGCTGAAATTACCCTGTTCGGCGGTGGCGACGAACATGGTCAGGGCACTCATTTTATCCATTTATCTATTCCTGATAGGCACAGAAGTTGTGCGGGAGCAGGCATTCAGTTCTCGATTCGGCTTGGATAGTCTTGGCTACAGCCCAACAAAAATAAAGAGTCGCCCCATGAAACAGATTCTGACCCTGGCCGCGTAACTTGTCCTGGCCTGTTCCTCGATGGAAAGTATGGCCGCTGTCGACCTCATCCTGCACAACGCCAGGGTGTACACCGCCGAACCCGGCCAGCCCTTGCAGCAGGCCATCGCGGTCGAAAACGGCAAGGTCTCGGCGGTGGGTTCCGATGCCCAGGTGCTGCGGCTCAAACAGCCGGGTACGCGCATCGTCGACCTGGGCGGCAAGGTGCTGATGCCGGGGTTTATCGACTCGCACTCACATACGGTGAAGGGCGGCCTGCAATTGCGTCAGGCCAATCTGGACGGCGAGTTGCTGGCGCTCGACGAGCTGGAAAAGCGCCTGCGCCAGTGGCGCGAAGACGGCAAGGCCAAACACGGTGACATCCTCAGCGTCGGCGGTTTGCCATCGACTTACTGGAGCCAGGTCGAGGCGCTCGAGCAGCGCTTCAATCAGGGCGAATGGGCGGACACGCCGATTCTCTTTCTGGGCTGGGACCTGCACACGGGGTGGGCCAACCGGGCGATGCTCCAGCGTGCCGGTGTGGATGCCGCGCGGGTCAAGGCGTTGAAGGACGAAGAGCAGGCCACGATCGGGCATCACGACGATGGACGGCCCAATGGCTTCCTGGTCGACGCCGGCCTGTACCCGGTGCAGGCCCTGCTGCCAGCGCCGACCACCGAGGAATTGATGGCGGGCGCGCGTGCAGCCCTCGACTACTACAAAAGCCTGGGCATCACCGGTTGGATGGACCCCATCGCCAATGAAATTCCCGGCGGCGATGTGAACAATCAATCGCTGGGGGTGTTGCCGATCTACAAGGCGCTGGCCGAACGCGGCGAGTTGACTGCGCATGTGGCCGCACTGCTGATGGCCGATTCGAAAGCCACACCGGCCGATCTCGATGAACTGGACAAGGTTCGCCAGCAGTTTCTCGGCGTGCCCAACCTGACCCTGCCGGGGATCAAGGTGTTTGCCGACGGTGTGGCGGAAGTCCCGGCGCAAAGCGCCGCCATGCTGGAGCCCTACAAGAACTCGAAAAAATCCGGCGAATTGCTGATCGACCCGGCGCACTTCGGCGAACTGGTCAGCGCTGCCGACGCCCGTGGCTGGCTGGTGCACATCCACGCGATTGGCGACCGCGCGGTGCGTGAATCGCTCAACGGCATCGAACAGGCGCGCAAGGATCGACAAAGCGGGATTCCCCACTCCATCACGCACCTGCAAATGGTCAACCCGAAGGAATTCGCCCGGTTCAAACCCCTCGACGTGATTGCCTCGATGCAGCTGTATTGGGCCATGGCCGATGAGTCGAGCATGGACCTGGTCAAGCCCTATGTCAGTGCCATGGCCTTTCTGTATTCGTACCCGGCCCGCTCGTTGCACAAGAACGGCGCGACCATTGCCGGCGCCAGCGACTGGCCGATCACCACGCCGGATCCGTGGAAGGCGATCTACCAGGCGGTCAGCCGCACCGGCCCCAAAGGCGTGCTCAACGCCGCCGAAGACATCGACCGCCAGACCATGTTCCAGGCCTACACCCTCAACGCCGCCCGCACCCTGCGCCTTGAAGACCGGATCGGTTCGCTCAAGCCGGGCAAACAGGCCGACATGATCGTCCTCGACCGGGATGTCTTCACGGTCAAGCCCGAGGCCCTGCGCGATACCCGGGTGCTGCAGACCTTCTTTGCCGGCCGCGAGATTTTCGCCCGCAATCCCTGAACCCGATCCACCAGAACACACAAACCCTGTGGGAGCGGGCTTGCTCGCGCAAGCGGTGTATCAGGCAATACAGATGTCGACTGACACACCGCCTTCGCGAGCAAGCCCGCTCCCACAGGTTGATTACCCACGCAAAAAAGGAACACCGCTCGTGAAACTGCATTGTTTCGTCACCGACACCCACAACCCACAGATCCGAGGTCAGCAAATCGGCGAAACCTGGGCGGCGCAAATCGGCAAGACGGTGGCGCTCTATCTCGACTTTTTCAATCAGGTGGGCGTGGCGCCCGAGCAGGTGCGCGCCCTGGGCGAAGCCAGCCTGCAAGCCCTCACCGACTGGAGCCCGAGCCTGGCCCAGGAACTGGAAGCCACGGCCGAAGGCGCCGGGATTCCCCTGTGGCAACTGGCGAGCCTGAACGCCCGTACGGAAATCCTCGCGGTGATGCCTGCCTCGCTCGAGGGCGAATGCTCGACAGCAGTCTTCGCGCCGTCGGGGGTCGATGCGCCCAGGACCATCCAGACCTGGGACTGGCACGATTCGCTGGTACCCCACGGCATGCTGCTGCAACTGACAAACCGTTGCGGCATGACCGTCAAGCTGTTCACCGAGTTCGGCATGTTGGGCAAGATCGGTGTGAACAGCGCCGGCCTCGGGCTGCATTTCAACATCCTCCACCACGCCAGCGACAACGCGGTAGCCGGCGTGCCGGTGCACGCCATTGCCCGACGGATCCTGGAGGAGGCGACCAGCGTTGAAGAGGCCATTGCCCTGGCGCGGTCGGCGCGGGTCAGTGCGTCGACCGTCCTGACTGTGTTCTCGAACCATGATACGGCGCCACGGGCGGCGAGCATTGAAATGTCCGCCGCCGGCACCGCCGTGGTCCTGCCCGGCGAAGACGGCTGGATCACCCACACCAATCACTTCCTTGACCCGGTGCTGAGCCTTGGCGAGCGAACGCCGGATGCATCGACCACCTACGCACGCCTGGCCCATGTCAACGCGGCCCGGGTCGAGATGATCCATGGCGACTTGAATCGCCGGGCTGCGGCCATGTGCGGTGACGCCGGGGACGAGGCGCCGATCTGTTTCCATCCGGACCTGAGCATGCCGGCCACCGAGCGCTGGGAAACCCTGCTGACCATCGGCATCGACAGCGAAAACGCGGTCCTCGAATACGCCGCCGGCAACCCGATGCTGCTGGCCCGCGACGGCTTCCAGCGCTTCTGAAACGACGTCCTCCATAACAACAAAAAGAGCACTCGATATGGCTAGTTACGGTCATTCCCCGGCGGGTTCGCAGTCCGCCCTCAGAACCTTCTTCGTCTCCGGCATGGGCACCGCGCTGGAGTTCTATGACTTCGTCATCTACGGCACGGCGGCGGCGCTGGTGTTTCCCAAGGTGTTCTTCCCGCAGATGGACCCGCTGACCGCCACGCTGTTTGCCTTCGGCGCCTTTGGCGCGGGCTTTTTTGCCCGGCCATTGGGCGGCATGGTGTTCGGGCATTACGGCGACAGGATCGGCCGCCAGAAAATGCTGGTGATCACCCTGTTGCTGATGGGCTTGAGCACCCTGTTGATCGGCTGCCTGCCAGGCTATTCGTCGATAGGCCTGGCCGCGCCGGCACTGCTGGTGTTGCTGCGGTTGATACAAGGCTTCGCCGCCGGTGGTGAGTGGGGCGGGGCGGCGCTGTTCGGCATCGAGTCGGCGCCGCCCGGTCGACGAGGGTTGTGGGGCAGTTTCACGAGCATGGGGATCGGTATCGGCGGCATCCTCGGCGCGGCAGTGTTCGGCATTGTCAGTGTCGCCTCCAACGATCATCTCGCCGATTTCGCCTGGCGCATTCCCTTCTGGCTGGGCGGTGTGCTGGTGTTGATCGGGCTCTATGCGCGCCTGCAAAAACCCGTTGAACAGCGCGTCGAACACAAGACGCCGGTGCGTATGCCTCTGATCGCGGCACTGCGGGCACGGCCGAAGGAAATGCTGCTGTGCACCGGGATCGCGTTTGGCTACGTGACCATCGCCTACATCGGCAGCACGTTCTTTTTGTCGTACGCCACGCAGATCGGTTACGGCAGCACCGATGCACTGATCTTCGATTTTGCGCTGTCGGTGGCCATCGTGGTGACCGCGCCACTGTTTGCCCTGCTGTCCGACCGGATCGGCCGCCGCAAAGTGATGGTGCTGGGGGCGATCATCATGGCGCTGGGGTTCTTCGGGTTCTTTGCGCTGGTCGGTCTGAAAAGCCTGCTGATTTCAACCCTGGCGTATATCGCCGTCGGTGCCTTCATGGGCGCCACACAAGGACCTATCCCGGCGTTCCTGGCCGAGCAATTCCCCAGGGACATGCGCTATTCGGGAATGTCCGCCGCCTACCAGATCGGCGCGGCACTGGGCGGGGGAACCGCGTCGAGCGTAGCCACGGCAATCCTGATTGCCACTGATCACAATCCGCTCGGTGTTGCCGTGTATGGCTCGCTGGCGTTGGCCATCGTCGCGGTCTGTTCGTTGTTCCTCAAGGAAACCGCGCACTTGAGCATGGCGCAAATCGATGAGGACAGTGGGGCGTCGGTGCAGCGAGGCGTGCAGATAAAGATGGGGTAATCAGAGTCCGTAGGAGCCGGCTTGCCGGCGATGGCGGTGGTGAATGCAATGACGCCATCACTGGCAAGCCAGCTCCTGCAAGGAGAATCACCGACCTGTTACTTCTTACAGTATCGGCCCGCGCAAAAAAGGCTCACGCTGTCCACGATCCGAGCGAAGGACCGAGGATACCGTGAACGCCCACCCACACACTGCGACACCGACGCTGTCGGTCATCGATCCTCGCGCCCTGGCGATTCGCGGCGTGGGTTACTGTCGGCATCCCGACAGCGCCGGGATTGATCCGCGCATCACCCGGCAAGGTTTCGATGCGGCGGGGCGCTTGGTGGAATCGTGGGATCCGCGATTGTTGGGTACTGCGGCGAAGGCGAATGTGGCGTCGATTTATGGGTTGAATGGCCACGCCTTGTTGACCGACAGCGTCGATGCCGGTTGGCAACTGAACTTGCTGGATCAGAGCGGCTTGCCCTGTTCGTTCTGGGACGCTCGGGGCAGCCAGCGGTACCTCGAATACGACCCTCAGCGGCGTCCTGTCGCGGTGGTGGAGCAGGCGGTGGGAGAGGCTGCGCGCGTGGTCGAGCGCTTGACCTACGGCGGCTCCGATTCGGTGTTCGCCGGGCGCAACCAGTGCGGTCAACTGATCCGACATGATGACCCGGCCGGCAGTCAGATCTATCCCGAATATGGAATGGCCGCCGGGGTGTTGCAGGAAGAGCGGCGTTTTCTTGCCGAGCTTGAAATCCCTGACTGGCCTCTCGAACCCGAGGCCCGCGATGAGTTGTTGGAAACCCGCCCGTTCATCACCCGCTACACCTTCAATCCCACAGGCGAGCTCCGGCAGCAGACCGACGCCATGGGCAACCTCCGCACTTTCGGTTACGACCTCGCGGGCAAGCCGGATGAGGCCTGGCTGCAAGTGGCCGGGGAGGGGAAACCGCCAAAACGATTGGTCAGCGCCATCCGCTACAACGCTCTCGATCAGGTCGAAAGCGAAACTGCCGGCAATGGCGTGGTGACCCGTGTCGAATACGCGGCGGATGACGGTCGCTTGCTCAGGTTGCAGGCCGCGCTCGGCAGTCAAAAGCCGTTGCAGGACCTGAACTACGTTTACGATGCGGTGGGCAATATCGTCGAGCTGCAAGACCTGGCCCAACCGGTGATCCACTTCAACAACCAGCGCATCGACCCGGTCAACCGCTACCGCTATGACAGCCTGTACCAACTGGTCGAAGCCCGGGGCTGGGAGGTCAGCCAGCCGAGCCATGGTCCGACGCTGCCGGAGCTGTTGCCCACGCCGCTGGACCCCAACCAGCGGCGCAATTACACCCAATGCTTCGAGTACGACCGGGGCGGCAACCTGATCACCCGCCAGCACAGCGGCGCACCGGGTTTCTCGATGTTCACCTCGGCGCGGAGTAACCGCAGTCTGGCGCAGCGCGAAGACGGTTCGCTGCCGGGAGAGGGTGAAATTGCGTTGGGCTTCGATGCCTGTGGCAATCAACGGGAATTGCAGCGCGGCCAAGCCATGGACTGGGATATGCGTAACCAATTGAGCCGCGTCACGTTAGTCAAACGCGAAACCGAGCCCGACGACTACGAAAGCTACCGCTACGACCGCCCCGGCCATCGCTTGCGCAAAGTGGGATTCACCCAAAGCAGCGGTCGAACCCTGCGCACCGAAGTCCGTTACCTCCCCAGTCTGGAAATCCACCGCCAGGCCGATGGCGAGGAACATCACGTCATCAGCATCGAAGCCGGGCGCAGCAACGTACGGGCGCTGCACTGGCCCCAAGGTGAGCACAGCGACCAGTTGCGTTACAGCCTCAGCGATCACCTCGGCTCCAGCACCCTTGAACTGGACGACGAGGCGGGCGTGCTGACCCAGGAACACTATTACCCCTTTGGCGGCACGGCATGCTGGGCGGGGAAAAGTGCGTTGGTGGCGAAGTACAAGACCCTGCGTTATTCGAACAAAGAACGGGATGCGACGGGGCTTTATTACTACGGATTCAGGTATTACGCGCCGTGGTTGCAACGGTGGCTAACACCTGATCCAGCGGGGAGTCTAGACGGCCTGAACCGTTACCAAATGGTTGGAAGCAATCCATCCAGTTTCTACGATTGGCAAGGGACTATTAAGGTTCCCGTGGATATTTTTATAGGCGATATAGTTAGTTTTTTGGCAAAAGATATAGGTACAGGATGGTTTGAAGAACTCGTCTGGAACGAAGAGCAAAGTACCTTCCTGAGCGTTGGGCCAGTCTACGGTCGAAGTCTAAAAGTGTTTGAGGGAGAGCGTTCTGAGTGGGCTCCGTCTGAGTTCGGCCAAGCGATCACTTTTTTTCGCGATCAAAATAATAAGCTTCGTCTCTTCGCAAATATGCATTTCCAGCATATGGGTATACAGCCTGGTATGGGGCTTCCAGAGTTTGCCGGAGTAATGAAGCGTGATAGTAGTGACTCGTCAAAATTTATCATCAACAATCATTCCGGTCATTATAAACCTGACTCTTCTATTGATGTTGAAGCAATGATTCATGAAATCGCTCCACAGCAGCAATCCGTTAGATATATACCGATTCCTGAGAGCTCCTCGTTTGATGCAACGCTTCGATTAGATTCCATTGACTCACCAGAGGAATACTCGCGCCTTGTGAGTGCTTTCAAACGTGATTTCAAGGGCTTGATCGTATATCTAAAAGAGCAGGGGGTTTGGGATGCCGCGAAAGAGCGTTTTGGTAACAGTGAGGGAATAAATATCATCTTCAAAATGGAAGAGACCGGACGTACAGCTCAGCAAATTTATGATGAAGAAGATAAACTCAGGAACGCCAGAGTAATGGCTAGTTCTGAGGAACCTGTCAGTAATGCCGCCACGACGACGCTCCCACAAGCGCAGGCAAAACCCAAGAAACGTTCGTTTTTCCAGAAATTGTTTGGTTAGTGCTGAGAGCGCGGTGATTACCCGCCACTGCACGATAATTCTTATTAGTTTTCCAACGTGAACACCAACGCCTTCAACCCACACTCAAAATCCGCATCCGGAAACTCCGGCGGATTCTCCAGCCGCTGCTCGAACCGCAAGCTCGGCGCCTCACGTGTCACGCCATCGATCAGGAAGTCGGCGCCAAACGCCGGGTCGTTCATGCAGGCCAACACCGTGCCTTCAGGGCTGAGCAATTCCGGCAGGCGGCGCAGCACCCGCTGGTAATCCTTGGTCAGCAAAAAGCTGCCTTTCTGGAACGACGGCGGGTCGATGATCACTAGGTCGTACGGGCCTTTGCCGATCACCTTGCCCCAGGACTTGAACAGGTCGTGGCCGAGAAACGTGACCTTGCCCAGGTCGTGGCCGTTGAGGCGGTGATTGTCGCGGCCGCGGCTCAGGGCCGGGCTGGACATGTCGAGGTTGACCACGTGGCTCGCGCCGCCTTCGATGGCCGCCACCGAGAAGCCGCAGGTGTAGGCGAACAGGTTCAGCACTCGCTTGCCCTGTGCATGGGCACGGACCCAGTCGCGGCCATAACGCATGTCGAGGAACAGCCCGGTGTTCTGTTTGCGGCCAAGATCCACCCGGTATTTCAGGCCACCCTCGGTGATGGTCATTTCTTCGATGACTTCGCCCAGCAGCCATTCGGTGGTGCTTTGCAGCAGGTAGCGATGTTGCAGCAACAGCGTATGGGCGCCGGATTTTGCCCACTGATCAGACTGGGTGATTGCCATCAGCCGCTGTTTCAGGTCTTCCAGTTGCGCCGCCTCCGGCTCCTTGAACAACGCCACCAACACCACGCCCTGCAGCCAGTCCACGGTCACTTGCTCCAGCCCCGGCCAGCAGCGGCCACGGCCGTGGAACAGGCGACGGGTTTCGGCAGGGGCGGCTGC
>NZ_AKJO01000015.1:0-12288 GCF_000282295.1 Pseudomonas sp. GM33 | reverse complement strand
CCGCCAGCCGCGGATGCTGCTCGCGAATCCGCGCCAGAAGGTCCAGGCCGCTGGCGCCGGGCATGCGGATGTCGGAAATGATCACGTCCGGTTGCTGGCGCGCCAGGCGGCTCATCACACCATCGGCGCTGTCGAAGCTCTGCGTGGTCATGCCCTCCTGTTGCAAGGCTTTTTCCAGGACCCAACGGATAGAACGGTCGTCATCGACGATCCACACGGTTTCACTACGGCTCATGTCGATGTGGCTCCTTGTTCCAGTGGCAGAAAGATCGAGAAGGTGGTGTGGCCGGGGTGGCTGTCACATTCGATCAGGCCCTGGTGCTGGCTGATGATGTTCTGGGTAATGGCCAGGCCGAGCCCGGTACCGTCCGGGCGTCCGCTGACCATGGGAAAGAAGATGGTTTCCTGAAGTTCCGCAGGGATGCCCGGACCGTTGTCGATGATCTCGATCTTGGTCACCAGGCGATGGCGCACATGGCCGATGGTGAACTGGCGCATGGTACGGCTGCGCAGGCTGATTCGGCCCAGGCGCAGCTCGTTCTGGCTGCTGATGGCCTGCATCGCGTTGCGCACGATGTTCAGTACGGCCTGAATCATCTGTTCGCGGTCGATCAATACGTCGGGAATGCTTGGGTCGTAGTCGCGCACCAGCGTGATGCAACCCTGGCTTTCGGCTTCCACCAGTTGGCAGACGCGCTCCAGCACTTCGTGGACATTGCACAGGGCCAATGACGGCAGCTTGTTGGAGCCGAGCATGCGATCGACCAGGTTACGCAGGCGGTCGGCTTCTTCGATGATGACGTTGGTGTAGTCGCGCAGGCTTTCTTCCGGCAGTTCCCGGGCCAGCAATTGTGCCGCGCCACGAATCCCGCCCAAGGGGTTCTTGATTTCATGGGCGAGCCCGCGCACCAGCATCTTGCTGGTCTCCTGCTTGGAAAGCTGTGCTTCTTCCTTGGTGATCCGCAGCAAGCGGTCACGCGGGTGGACTTCAAGCAGCAGCATCGTGTCGCCGTTGCTCAGAATCGGCGTTACCGCGTAGTCGACGGTCAGGGTCTGGCCGGTCAGGGCGGTGAGCATGGCTTCGCGCTTGGTGAACGGGTGGGCCTGTTCGACAGCCTGGCGCAAGGAGTTCAGCGCTTCGGTCGATTCGGTAAACAGTTCACTGATGAACTGCCCATGGCTGCGCTGGCCGCTGATGGCCAGCAGCATCTCCGCCGCCGGGTTCATGTACTCGAGGCGCAGTTCGGCATCGAGCAGAATGGTGGCGGTGGTGAGGTTGTCGAGTAGCAAACGGTGGAGTGCGTCGCTAATGGTCATCGGGACCTCTTTTGGGGCGGAGCATGCGCAAGAAACAAGCGTTGATACGGGGAAAATGCAAAAACCAAACCAAGGCTCCGAAAAGAAGCGCCAAAGCCCTGAAACGGGCGTATGACGCTCGCTTGCGTGGCGTTCTGCCGGCGTTCACGGGTAATTTCGAACCAAAATGGGTTGGAATGTGAGTGCGGTGCAAGCTCTTGCACCAATATAGTGCGCAAACCTGAATGAGGTTAGAAAAGTCGCAGGAAAGGGGTTTTTCGTGCCGACATGAGCAGTGCGATGAAGCCGGCAATCTACAGCCAGGCCTTCAGCGCGTGTGCGCTCGTTGCAAGGTGAAGGTTGTGGTGGGGCTCTGCTGCACAACGTTTTCGCCATCGATCACTTGCACGGCGAGGCGATGCTCGCCGCGATCGATATTCACCAGTTGCAGGGTCGGCACATTGCCTGGCTGGCCGTAGGGCTGGCCGTCCAGCAGCAGGCGCATCAGATGGGGGCCTTGCAGGCGTGGTTCGATCAGCACCTTGACGGTGAAGGTGCCGTTGTTGGCGCGCAGGGCTTCGGTGGTGGGCAGGCCGGTGAGTTCCAGTACGTTGTAGGCGATGCGGGGCTGGTCTTGCGCAGGGGTGGGTGTGGGAGGTGCTTGCGTGGGCTGGGGCTGGGGCTGGGCGCGGTTGAGCGGTGGCAGTTCCACCGGTTCCGCGGTGACGCCATCAGGGGGTTGATTGCTATACGCCGTGTTGCCTTGGGCGTCGGTGTATTTGTAGATCTGCGCTGTGGCGGGCAGGGCGATCAGCAGCAAAATGAAGAGAAAACCACGAACCATGAAATCGACCGGAAGCGAAAGCGTTGGATTGCAGCATAGGTCAGGGGAGGTGGTTGTCCCAAGTAAAACAGGATCAAAAGATCGCAGCCTTCGGCAGCTCCTACAGGATGTATGCCAATCCCATGTAGAAGCTGCCGAAGGCCGCGATCTTTTGACTTTCGGCACAAAAAAGGCCTCCCGAAGGAGGCCTCTTTTTGTCACGCCGCGTGTCGCAGCGCTACCGGATCAGCAGCTGTAGTACAGCTCGTATTCCAGTGGGTGTACGAAGGTACGTACCTTGATTTCTTCTTCGCTTTTCAGAGCGATGTAAGCGTCGATGAAGTCGTCGCTGAAAACGCCGCCTTTGGTCAGGAACGCACGACCTTTGTCCAGCTCTTCCAGGGCTTCTTTCAGGCTGCCGCAAACTTGTGGAATCTCTTTCGCCTCTTCAGGCGGCAGGTCGTACAGGTTTTTGTCAGCCGCGTCGCCAGGGTGGATCTTGTTCTGGATGCCGTCCAGGCCAGCCATCAACAGTGCGGCGAAGCACAGGTACGGGTTGGCAGCCGGATCCGGGAAGCGTGCTTCGATACGGCGGGCTTTCGGGCTCGACACGTAAGGAATGCGGATCGAAGCGGAACGGTTGCGAGCCGAGTAGGCCAGCATCACTGGCGCTTCGAAGCCTGGAACCAGACGCTTGTAGGAGTTGGTCGCCGGGTTGGTGAAGCCGTTCAGGGCCTTACCGTGCTTGATGATGCCGCCGATGAAGTACAGGGCGGTGTCGGACAGGCCGGCATAGCCTTCGCCTGCGAAGGTGTTCTTGCCATCTTTCCAGATGGACATGTGCACGTGCATGCCCGAGCCGTTGTCGCCGTACAGAGGCTTAGGCATGAAGGTCGCGGTGCGGCCGTAGGCATCGGCAACGTTGTGAACGACGTACTTCAGGGTTTGGGTTTCGTCGGCTTTCTTCACCAGAGTGTTGAACTTGACGCCGATTTCGTTCTGGCCGGCAGTTGCCACTTCGTGGTGGTGAACTTCGACGGTCAGGCCCATTTCTTCCAGTGCGTTGCACATGGAGGTACGGATTTCGTGGTCGTGGTCGAACGGTGGAACCGGGAAGTAGCCGCCTTTGACGCCTGGACGGTGGCCCTTGTTACCGCCTTCGATGTCCTGGTCGGACATCCAGGAACCTTGTTCGGAGTAGATCTTGAACATGGAACCGGAAATGTCGGACTTGAACTTCACCTGGTCAAAGATGAAGAACTCTGGCTCTGGACCTGCGAATACGGTGTCACCGATACCGGTGGCTTTCAGGTGCTCTTCGGCGCGCTTGGCGATCGCACGTGGGTCGCGGTCGTAGCCTTGCATGCTCGAAGGCTCGATGATGTCGCAGACCAGGATCAGGGTCGGTTCTTCGGTGAACGGATCGAGAACTGCGGTGGAGTCGTCCGGCATCAGGATCATGTCGGAGGCTTCGATGCCTTTCCAGCCAGCGATGGAGGAACCGTCGAACATTTTGCCGACTTCGAAGAAGTCGTCATCCAGCGCATCGCGAGCCGGCATGGTCACGTGGTGCTGAGTGCCTTTGGTGTCCGTGAAGCGCAGATCAATCCATTTGACGTCATGATCTTTGATGAGTTGAACCGACTTCGACATAGTGTCCTCCGGGTGGCTTCGGGCTAGTAGTGGATGCCCTTAAATGTGGGTGATGCCGGCGCGAATACTCTGCCAAGGCAACCTGCCTCACAAGGGAGCAAATTGCATGCCAGTGCCCCAGCATGGGTTTTTTGCCCCAAAAACACGCTTATCAGCCATTAATGCGCTTTAAAGGCGAAAATACCGCCCCGTAATGTGGCGTCAAAATGAATAAATGACCCGTTTTGGTGCGCGCAAAACCTTCTGCACATTAACTGGTTAAACCTTGAGCAATTTCCGCTATAATCCGCGCCCCCCTTTTTCGGCAGGCCCTGCGCGCGCTGTTTCCATGAAATTAATCGTAAAAGTCTTCCCCGAGATCACCATCAAGAGCCGCCCGGTACGGATGCGTTTCATCCGCCAATTGGCCAAGAACATCCGTGCCGTGCTCCGCGATCTGGACCCGGCCGTGGTGGTGAACGGTGTGTGGGACAACCTCGAGCTGGAAACCCGCGTCAGCGACCCCAGGGCCCTGAAGGAGATGGGCGAGCGCCTGAGCTGCATGCCGGGCGTCGCGCACTTCCTGCAGATCGACGAGTACCCGCTGGGTGATTTCGACGACATCGTTGAAAAGTGCAAGCAGCACTACGGTGATGCACTGGCCGGCAAGATCTTCTCGGTGCGCTGCAAGCGAGCCGGCAAGCACCCGTTCAGCTCGATCGATATCGAGAAATATGTCGGCAGCCAGTTGCGCCGTCAGTGCGGTGCCGCCGGGATCGACCTGAAAAAGCCTGAAATCGAAGTCCGCATCGAAGTTCGCGACCAACGGTTGTTCGTGATCCACAGCCAGCACAACGGCATCGGCGGATATCCGCTGGGCGCCCTGGAGCAGACTCTGGTGCTGATGTCCGGCGGCTTCGACTCCACCGTGGCGGCCTACCAGATCATGCGCCGCGGCCTGATGGCGCATTTCTGCTTCTTCAACCTGGGCGGACGTGCCCACGAACTGGGCGTCATGGAAGTCGCGCATTTCATCTGGAAGAAGTACGGCAGCTCCCAACGCGTGCTATTTGTCAGTGTGCCATTCGAGGAAGTGCTGGGCGAAATTCTCGGCAAAGTCGATAACAGTCATATGGGCGTAGTATTGAAGCGTATGATGTTGCGCGCTTCCTCCCGGATTGCCGATCGACTGCACATCGAGGCCCTCGTCACCGGTGAGGCGATCTCCCAGGTGTCGAGCCAGACGCTGCCAAACCTGTCAGTGATCGATTGCGTGACCGACAAACTGGTCTTGCGTCCACTGATCGTCGCGCACAAGCAGGACATCATCGACACGGCCAACGAAATCGGCACCGCCGATTTCGCCCGGCACATGCCGGAGTACTGCGGCGTCATCTCGGTCAATCCGAAGACCGCGGCCAAGCGCTATCGCGTCGAGCACGAAGAGAAAGAATTCGATATGGCGGTGCTCGAGCGTGCGCTCGAAAACGCCAAGCTGGTGCCGATCGATCGCGTGATCGACGAATTGGGCCAGGACTTGCAGATTGAAGAAGTCAGCGAAGCGCTGGCCGGTCAGATCGTCATCGACATCCGTCACCCGGATGCCGCTGAAGACGACCCGCTGGAACTCGCTGGCATCGAGGTACAAACGATGCCGTTTTATGCAGTGAACGCTCGTTTCAAGGAACTGGACCCTACTCGCCAGTACCTGCTGTATTGCGACAAAGGCGTGATGAGTCGCCTGCATGCCCACCATTTGCTCAGTGAGGGGCATGCCAATGTGCGCGTTTATCGACCGAGCTAAGTGCCCGGGGCTGTTTGCCTGTGGCCTGCGTCACCGGCCCCCCGACGCCACCGTCAAGCTGTAACGGCTTTCACGGACGCTACTGTTAATCGCTGCCAAGACTTGTCAGCACACCGAATCCTCTGATCGAGATACACAAGTGATCGAAAATCTACGCAACATCGCCATCATTGCCCACGTTGACCATGGTAAAACCACCCTGGTAGACAAACTCCTGCGTCAATCCGGCACCCTGGAGCGCAACGAGCTCAACGACGAGCGCGTGATGGACTCCAACGACCAGGAAAAAGAGCGCGGTATTACCATTCTGGCGAAAAACACCGCCATCAACTGGAACGGCTACCACATCAACATCGTGGACACCCCGGGCCACGCCGACTTCGGCGGCGAAGTTGAACGCGTAATGTCGATGGTCGACTCCGTTCTGCTGCTGGTTGACGCTCAAGACGGCCCTATGCCGCAAACCCGTTTCGTGACCAAGAAGGCTTTCGAAGCCGGCCTGCGTCCAATCGTGTGCATCAACAAGGTTGACCGTCCAGGCGCGCGTCCGGACTGGGTTCTGGACCAGATCTTCGACCTGTTCGACAACCTGGGCGCCACCGAAGAACAGCTGGACTTCAAAGTCGTCTACGCCTCGGCCCTGAACGGTATTGCCGGTCTGGACCACACCGAAATGGCTGAAGACATGACCCCGCTGTACCAGTCGATCGTCGACAACGTACCGGCGCCGAAAGTCGACCGTGACGGTCCGTTCCAGATGCAGATCTCCGCACTGGACTACAACAGCTTCCTGGGTGTTATCGGCGTTGGCCGTATCGCTCGCGGTCGCGTCAAGCCGAACACCCCGGTTGTGGCTATCGGCGCCGACGGCAAGAAGCGTAACGGTCGTATCCTGAAGCTGATGGGTCACCACGGTCTGCACCGTGTAGACGTTGAAGAAGCGGCTGCAGGCGACATCGTGTGCATCAGCGGTATGGACTCGCTGTTCATCTCCGACACCCTGTGCCACCCGGACACCGTTGAGGCGATGAAGCCGTTGACCGTCGACGAGCCAACCGTTTCCATGACCTTCCAGGTAAACGACTCGCCATTCTGCGGTAAAGAAGGCAAGTTCGTGACTTCCCGTAACATCAAGGAACGTCTGGACAAAGAGCTGCTGTACAACGTTGCACTGCGCGTTGAAGAAGGCGACTCGGCTGACAAGTTCAAGGTTTCCGGCCGTGGCGAACTGCACCTCTCGGTACTGATCGAAACCATGCGTCGCGAAGGCTTCGAAATGGCTGTAGGCCGTCCGGAAGTGATCATCCGTCTGGTTGACGGCGTGAAGCACGAACCGTTCGAAAACGTCACCATCGACCTGCCGGAAGAATCCCAGGGCAAGGTGATGGAAGAGATGGGCCTGCGTAAGGGCGACCTGACCAACATGGTGCCGGATGGCAAGGGCCGTGTACGTCTGGAATACAACATCCCTGCTCGTGGTCTGATCGGTTTCCGTAACCAGTTCCTGACCCTGACCAACGGCGCTGGCATCCTGACCTCGATCTTCGACCGTTACGACGTGATGAAGTCCGGCGACATGTCCGGCCGTCAGAACGGCGTTCTGGTTTCGGTTGAAACCGGCAAGGCACTGACCTACTCCCTGGAAACCCTGCAGGCGCGTGGCAAGCTGTTCGTAGAACACGGTCAGGAAATCTACAACGGTCAGATCGTTGGTCTGAACAGCCGTGACAACGACCTGGGCGTCAACCCTACCAAGGGCAAGAAGCTCGACAACATGCGTGCTTCGGGTAAAGACGAAACCATCGCTCTGGTTCCACCTGTTCGCTTCACCCTGGAACAGGCTCTGGAATTCATCCAGGACGACGAGCTGTGTGAAGTGACGCCTAAGTCCATCCGTCTTCGCAAGAAGATCCTGGACGAAAGCGAGCGTACCCGCGCTGCCAAGAAAGCCAAGGCATAAGATTTAGCCCCGGCTGAACGAAAACGCCCCCGGTCGAAAGGCCGGGGGCGTTTTTGTTTGTCTGCGGTTTGTGCGGTGTTTGTGCCGGCCTCATCGCGAGCAAGCTCTCTCCCACAGGGGTTCTGTGGTGTTCACACAATTTGTGGTTCACCTCGAACACTGTGGGAGCGAGCTTGCTCGCGATGGCGGCCGATCAGCCGCCACTGGTTTCAGGCAATATCAGAACCGCTCGATACTGCGCGAATTCCGCTCGCGCTCAACTTCCTTCGGCTTGTACGCGCAATACCCCGGCCGCGGGCCGATTTTCGGGTGGTTGCGGCAAGTATCCGGGCGCTTATCATAAATAGTGCACAGACGGCTCTTACGATCCAGGTACAGGCAATCGTTGTTGCTCATGCGCTGGAGGGTGAAGATTCCGGACTTCTGGTTGAAGCGCTCGACCAGACCTTCCTTTTGCAGGCGTTTGGCGATGTTCTTCGGCGGATCGCCCAGCTCGAACTCGTCGACCACGCCGATGCGGATCAGGTCCTTGATCTTGACCTCGACGGGCAGGGTGCAGCAGCTGGACATGCACGAGCCGCACATCGGGGCAGAGTACTTGGCCCAGGTATCGAGGCGGTCGATCTCTGCGGCAGCGATCAGGTTCGGCTTCATCATCGTTTGTTACCAGCGTGTGCATCAGGGCGCGCGATCATACCGGGACTGGTGGATTTTTGAACAACCTTTCGCCAGATTTTTTCACTGCCGGCCAATAAACCGCTAATCCGGCACGGCCCCTGCATTGAATCAGGTACTCGACAATGTATTGCCGACCCGATTCGCACTTACAGGAAAAACTGCCGAACCAGAGCCTCTACCGCCTGTCAGACCGTCTAGGCTCAGACAACTCCAAGCTCGCTCGAGGTCCTATCGATGACTCAAGAACCACTTGTTCGCGAAGCAGAGGTGGCCGCATTCCGCGACGCCGTCTTGACCAAGCTCACTTATGCAGTGGGCAAAGACCCGGATCACGCCTTCGACCATGACTGGTTCGAAGCCATTGCCCTGGCCGCGCGGGATCACATGGTCGAGCACTGGATGGACCATACGCGGCAGATCTACCGCAAAGGTCAGAAGCGCGTTTATTACCTTTCCCTGGAGTTTCTCATCGGCCGGCTGCTGTTCGACAGCCTGAGCAATCTCGGCCTGCTCGACGTGGCGCGCGAAGCCCTGACCGAGCTCGGCGTCGACCTTGAGCGCATCCGTCTGCTGGAGCCCGATGCTGCCCTGGGCAACGGCGGCCTCGGGCGTCTGGCGGCGTGTTTCCTGGAAAGCATGTCAACCCTCGGCATCGCCGGTCATGGTTACGGCATCCGCTATGAACACGGGTTGTTTCGCCAGGCGATTGTCGACGGCTGGCAGCAGGAGCAGACCGAACACTGGCTGGATTTCGGCAACCCGTGGGAGTTCGAGCGGCCGGAAGTGGTCTACACCATCGGTTTCGGCGGCAGTGTCGAGACCCTGACTGACGACACCGGCAAATCCCGCCAAGTCTGGTCCCCGGCGGAAACCGTACGGGCGATTGCCTACGACACGCCGGTGGTCGGCTGGCGCGGGGCGAGCGTCAACACGTTGCGCCTGTGGCGCGCCCGGGCCATGGAAGATCTGCACCTGGAGCGCTTCAACGCCGGTGACCACCTGGGCGCCGTGGCCGAAGTGGCCCGGGCCGAAAGCATCTCCCGGGTGCTGTACCCGGCGGACAGCACCGAGGCCGGCCAGGAGTTGCGCCTGCGCCAGGAGTACTTCTTCGTCGCCGCCTCGTTGCAGGATCTGCTGCGCCGCCATCGCAACATGCACACCTCGGTGCTGACCCTGGGCGATCATGCCTCGATCCAGCTCAACGACACCCACCCCTCGATTGCCGTGGCTGAACTGATGCGGCAACTGGTCGACGTCTATGACGTGGCATGGGATGCGGCGTGGCAGGTCACCGTCGATACGCTGTCCTACACCAACCACACCTTGCTGCCCGAAGCGCTGGAAACCTGGCCGGTCGGCTTGATGGAGCGCATGTTGCCGCGGCACATGCAGATCATTTACCTGATCAACGCCCACCACATCGACTCCCTGCGGGCCAAAGGCATCCACGACTTCGACGTGCTGCGCGCGGTGTCGCTGATCGAGGAAGACAACGGTCGTCGGGTGCGCATGGGCAACCTGGCGTTTCTCGGCTCCCACAGCGTCAACGGCGTGTCCGGTTTGCACACGCAACTGATGCGCAAGACAGTGTTCTCCGAACTGCACAAGCTGTACCCGGAGCGAATCAACAACAAGACCAATGGCATTACCTTCCGCCGCTGGCTGTACCAGGCCAACCCCGAGCTGACCTCGATGCTGGTCGATGCCCTGGGCCCCGAGGTGCTGGACAACCCGGAAGAGCGTTTGCTCGCCCTCGAGCCGTTTGCCGAGAAGAGCGCGTTCCGCAAGGCGTTCGCCGAGCAACGACTGCACAGCAAGAAGGCTTTGGCGTTCCTGATTCATGAGCGGTTGGGTGTGGCGGTCAACCCGGCGGCGATGTTCGACGTGCAGGTCAAGCGTATCCACGAATACAAACGCCAGTTGCTCAACCTGATGCACACCGTGGCGTTGTACCAGGCGATCCGCGCCGAACCTGAAATCGACTGGGTGCCACGGGTGAAAATCTTCGCCGGCAAGGCCGCCGCGAGTTATCACCAGGCCAAACTGATCATCAAGCTGACCAACGACATCGCCCGGGTGGTGAACAACGACCCGACCGTGCGCGGCTTGCTCAAAGTGGTGTTCCTGCCCAACTACAACGTCAGCCTGGCGGAGAGCATCATTCCGGCGGCGGATTTGTCCGAGCAGATTTCCACCGCCGGTTTCGAAGCGTCAGGCACCAGCAACATGAAGTTCGGCCTGAACGGTGCGCTGACCATCGGCACCCTGGACGGGGCCAACGTGGAAATGTGCGACCGCATCGGTGCCGAGCACATGTTCATCTTCGGCCTCAGCGCGCAGCAGGTGGAGGCGCGCAAGCAGAACCATGAGTTCAGCGCCGTACCGGACATCGCCGCGTCCCATCGCCTGAACGATGTGCTGCAAGCGATTCGTGGCGGGGTGTTCTCGCCGGATGACCCGTCCCGTTACACCGGGTTGATCGATTCGCTGGTGGATTACGACCGATTCCTGGTCTGTGCCGACTTCGATTCCTACTGGCACGCGCAGATGCGCGTCGAAGCCCATTGGCACGACTCGAAGGAATGGTGGCGTTCAGCGGTGTTGAACACGGCGCGGATGGGCTGGTTCTCGTCGGACCGGACCATTCGCGAGTACGCCACGGAAATCTGGAAGGCGCTGGAGTAAGTCTTCAGGCGGGTGGATATACTGACGCGCCGGAAAAGATCGCAGCCTTCGGCAGCTCCTACATAGTCGCGGCATTACGTGATTCTGTAGGAGCTGCCGAAGGCTGCGATCTTTATGGATACGGCTGAGCTAATCTTTCCGGATTGGCCAATGCGCTTAGGGATATCGACCATGCAATGGATGTTCATGCTGATAGGGCTGCTGCTCGGCTGGATACTCGACGAGTCATTCAGCGATGCGCTGCTGGGCGCGTTACTCGGACTGGGTATCGGCCAGGCCCTTCGCTTGGCCCGCATGGACTCGCAGGCCGTCGAGCAGCGGCGTTTGCTGGAGCAGGCGCAGGTAGCCCTGCAAGCGGTCGAGCAACGGCTGATGCTGCTCGAAGCATCGGGCGTCAAGGCGCCGGAAACCCGCGAACCGCTTGTCTCACCTGAAACCTTCCTTGATGAAGCCCCTGCCGCAGCCACGGAATTGGTCTGGGAACTGCCGCCCGAACTCGAGCCAATCCAGGCCGCGGCCAGCGAAATCGGCGGTCCGGCCGCTGATGCCTGGAAACCCGAGCCGACCGTTCGCGAAGCACAATCGCCTGGCTCCCCGCGTGGCCCGAATCTCATCGACCGCGCCATCAGTCGCGCCCGCGCCTGGTTGTTCGGTGGCAATACCGTGTTGCGGGTCGGTGTGGTGTTGCTGTTCCTCGGCCTGGCCTTTCTGCTGCGTTACGCCACCGAAGGCGTGGTGGTGCCGGTTGAGTTGCGCTACGCAGGCGTGGCTGCCGCAGCATTGGGGCTGCTCGGGCTGGGTTGGTGGTTGAGGGCTCGCAACAGTAGTTACGCGTTGATCCTGCAGGGTGCCGGGATCGCCGTGTTGTACCTGACGGTGTTTGCCGCGATGCGCCTGCATCCGCTGCTCGATCCCTCGGCGGGATTTGGCCTGCTGGTGGCGGTGACGGTCTGTTCGGCGATTCTCGCCATTGCCCAGGATTCCCTGGGGCTGGCCGCCGCGGCTGCACTGGGCGGATTCGCCACGCCCATCCTGGCCTCCACCGGCGCCGGCAGCCATGTCGCGCTGTTCAGCTACTTTACCCTGCTCAACGCCGGCATCTTCGCCATCGCCTGGTTCAAGGCCTGGCGACTGTTGAATGTCATCGGCTTCACCGGCACCTTCGGCATCGGATTCGCCTGGGGCCTGCGTTCCTACTCGCCGGAGCTGTTGTGGAGCACCGAGCCGTTTCTGATTTTGTTTTTCCTGATGTACGTGGCCATTGGTCTGCTGTTCGCCCGGCGCCGATTGATGGAGATGGGCGATACACCCGCAGACGGCAGTCGCGAAGCACTGCTGCACTGGTCGGCGCGCAAGGGTGACTACGTCGACGGCACGCTGCTGTTCGGCCCGCCACTGGCGGGGTTCGGC
>NZ_AKJO01000014.1:0-57393 GCF_000282295.1 Pseudomonas sp. GM33 | reverse complement strand
GAGCAAGCTCGCTCCTACAAGGTTGTTGCGAGATCCGGACCATGAGCTTCGTTACCTGGGTGGCGGTGTTGGGGGCTGTGTTGCTGACGCTGGCACTGACTTCGTCCTACCTGCGCTGGATGCCGGTCACTACGTCGGCTGTGTGTCTGGTACTGGGCGTCGCCATCGGCCCGGCAGGCCTGGGTTTGCTCAGGCTGGATATCGAAGACTCGGCATTCTGGATCGAGCACCTGACGGAAGTTGCGGTGCTTTTTTCATTGTTTGTCTGTGGTCTCAAGCTGCGCCCCGCGCTGCGTGATCGCCAATGGCGAGTGGCGTTTGTTCTGGCCGGACCGGTCATGATGCTGACGATTGTCGGCGTCTGCCTGCTGCTGCATTTCGCCTTCGCGCTGGCATGGGGGCCGTCGCTGCTGATCGGGGCGATACTGGCGCCGACCGATCCGGTCCTGGCCTCGCTGGTTCAGGTCAATGACGCCAAGGACGACGATCCGGTGCGGTTCGGACTCTCGGGCGAGGCTGGATTGAACGACGGCATCGCATTCCCCTTTGTGATTCTGGGGCTGCTGTTCTTGCAGCAAAACAGCAGTGTTGCCAGCGGTCTGGATGACTGGTTCCTCAAGCGGCTGCTCTGGGCCGTGCCCGCCGGACTGCTGACCGGTTACTGGATGGGGCGCGGCATTGGCCGCCTGACCTTGTTCATGCGCATCAAGAACGCCGACAGCACCTTCTCGCCCAATGACTACCTGGCCCTAGCCCTGATCGCACTGGCCTATGTCGTGGCCGAAGCCATTGAGGGCTACGGCTTTCTCTCGGTGTTTGCCGCCGGCCTGGGCTTGCGCCAGGCCGAGGTCAAGACAAGCGGTGACACCCAGGCACCGGCCGAGCATCTGGTCCAGGCGGTGGTCGGTCACCAGCATGTCGAACCCGAAGCGGCCGTGGCCGGCAATGTGGACCACCTGGAAGATACGCAAGTCGCTGCCGGGATCATGATGGGCGACATGCTGTCGTTCGGCAGCCTGGTGGAACGGGCCATGGAAGTGTTTCTGGTCACCTTGCTCGGGGTCGTGCTGGTTGCGCACTGGGACTGCCGGGCTCTGGTGCTTGCGCTGGTGCTGTTCGGGATGATTCGCCCGCTGGCGGTGTGGCTGATGCCCTGGGGTTCGCTGCTCAATGGCCCGCAACGCTGGTTGATCGGCTGGTTTGGCATTCGCGGCATCGGCAGTTTCTACTACCTGTTCTACGCCTTGAACCACGATCTGCCACCTTCGGTGGCCACCTTGTGTACCGACCTGACGCTCTCGGTGGTGGCCCTGAGCATTCTGGTCCATGGAATCAGCACCCAGCCCATGCTGGCCCGCTATGAACAGCGCAACCGCCGCGTCACTTCATCGCCAAGGCAATGACCTCCACCAGGTTGAGTTGGGTAAAAGGTTTCGGCAAACGCGGCAGATGGGCGGCAAAGCCTTCCAGCCGTTCGGCATAACCGGTGGCGAGGATGATCGGCACGTCCGGTCGCATGTTCCTGATGGCATTGGCCAGTTGAGCCCCACTCATCTGTGGCATGGCCATGTCGGTGATGACCAGATCAATCTGCGGTTCACTGTTGAACAGTTCCAGCGCCCTGGTACCGCAAGACGCACTGATGACCCGATGCCCGAGGTCCTCGAGCAGCAGACAGGTGCTGGTCAATACCAGGCTGTCATCGTCCACCACCAATACGCTCAGGCCGGGTCCGGTCACGGCCGGCGCTTCGGCGACCGGTTTGACGGGCGAATCCCCGGTGGCGACCGGCAACCAGAGTTCGGCGGTGGTGCCATGGTCCTTCTGGCTTTTGAGGATGAACCGTCCGCCCAGTTGTTCAATAAAACCGTGAACCATCGACAACCCCAGGCCCGTGCCTTTACCCACGCCCTTGGTGGTGAAAAACGGGTCCATCGCCGAGACCAGCGTGGTTTCATCCATGCCCTCGCCGGTATCGGCAATGCTCAGGCAAACGTAGCGCCCCGGGGCCAGGGATGAGGTGGCTGTGTCGGTCACTTCACGGTTTCTGGCGCTGAAGCTGATGGTTCCGCCGTCGGGCATGGCGTCACGGGCGTTGGTGGCCAGGTTCAGTACGGCCAGTTCCAGCTGGTTGAGGTCCGCCAGCACCGGCTCGAGATCTTCGGGAAAGCGCGTTTCGATTTTCACCGAAGGCCCCAGGGAACTGCGCAACAGCCCGGAAATGCCTTCCACCAAGGCCGGTATCCGCACAGGCTCCGACTTGAGTTCCTGGCGTCGGGCAAACGCCAGCATGCGCTGGGTCAGGGAAACGCCGCGCAGGGCACCCTGGGTAGCGTTGTCGATCAAGCGGGTTAATTTTGGATTGTCCGTCACTCGTTTGCGCACGATTTCCAGATTGCCGAGGATCACCGTCAGCAGGTTATTGAAATCGTGAGCGATGCCACCACTGAGTTGGCCGATGGCTTGCATTTTCTGCGCCTGGAACAAGGCCTCCCGGGTTTGTTCCAGCACCTGCTGCGCTTGCGTGACGTCAGTGATATCACGGGTAATCTTGGCAAAACCGAGCAAGTTCCCGGTGTCGCCCCAGATCGGATCGACGATGACGTGGGCGAGGAACCGCGTACCGTCCTTGCGCATCCGCCAGCCCTTGTTTTCAAAGCGCCCTTCACGCTTGGCGATGTCCAGCGTCCTTTGTGGCTCGCGGGCTTCGCGATCCTCGGGGGTATAAAAGATCGAAAAGTGCTGGCCAATGACTTCTTCCGGCAAGTAGCCCTTGATGCGCTGGGCGCCAAGGTTCCAGTTGCTCACGCGTCCGTCCGGCGAAAGCATGTAGATCGCATAGTCGGTAACGCTCTGCACCAGAAGGCGGAACTGCTGCTCGCTTTGCTTGAGGATTTCCTCGGCTACCCGGCGCTCGGTCAGGTCGCGGGTGATCTTGGCGAAACCCAGCAAGGTGCCCGACGGGTCGAAGATAGGATCGATGACCACATGGGACCAGAAATGGCTGCCGTCCTTGCGCACCTGCCAGCCCTCGCCCTCGAAACGCCCTTCACCCAGCGCCGTGTCCAGTGTCCGCTGGGGCAAGCCGGCCCGGCGATCCTCATCGGTGTAGAAACGCGAGAAATGCTCACCGAGGATCTCGGCCTCTTCATACCCCTTGAAACGCCTGGCGCCGGCATTCCAGCTGGTAATGACGCCGTCTGGATCAATCATGTAGATCGCATAGTCGATCACCGCATCGATCAATAGGCGAAAGCGCTTGTCCTCAACGGTACTCGGCCTGTTTTGATCCTCGCTCATTGAGTTCTCGCGTCATGATTGTTTTTCTGGAGTATGAGACAAACTGCCAATCTGGAAAGCCATGACTGCAGCAATTTGCTACATGGCCTGCAATCCCCGCTTAGCGATACACGTACTTGGTGATATAGGAGTAAAGGTCGTTGTAGACGAAATCGGGAACCTGTTTGTCATATTTGCTGGTTTTAAGCAGCTGCAGATGACATTCCCTCACCATCTCGTCACGCTCCTCCATCGAATAGACGGCCCTTCTGAGGATAGTGTCATAGGCGCTGTATGCATATGGCTGCAACGTTGAAACTTCGTTCAGATTCCCATTTGGGTCCAGGGTATAGGTGCTGTGAGCACGCAGCACCCGTTCGCTCAGCGTGCCCAGACCGCGCTCGTACAAGTAGATTTGTGAGCCACTCACTGTCTTTGCGATGAACTCGAACGCAACGAGAACCGCAGGGGCGTTACTGATGCTCGACTCGAGTCTCGAATAGCTGACAAACCGTTCCATCTCCTGCTTTTCCAGGCTGGAGAATGCTCTTTTGATGCTGGACAGATGGGCGAACGCATGATTGCAGCCCACGACATGGACTTCGAGTTGATAACCGGGAACAAATTTTGCCAATCCGGCAAAACCGATGTCATCGAACGCGCACTCCATGATGATGTTGTATCTTTGAGAAAGCGCGTTGGCGAAGATTTTCTCACCGAGCTCCCTGGCAAACGCTTCTGTATGTTCGTAGGCGTGCAAAACCCCGAGCTTGATCATGTCGGTGTAATGCGGGTGTTTTTTTCGATATTCAGGCAGGTACAGTCGAATGTAGTTCCCGTAATTCCCGGATGGCAGCAAGCTCTTTTCCAGCAAGAAAGTCTTGCCCGAGCCCTCCACTCCGGCGGTGATCAGCAACTTTGGGATGGCTTCAGCAGTTTTGCCGACGAAGAGCGTAGGGTGGATCTCGTCGAACGCCTTGATCACGTCGTCTGAGGAATAGTTGTATTTCGGAGCTTCTGACATACCTTGATTTCCTTATCAAAGAATTGGGTTGTGATATCCAGCCTTTCCAATAAAGCGTGCTGGCGCTGATTGTTCAATCCGTTGTTTTAATCAAGGTATGTATTTATTTTTAAAGGTAAATATTCCTACGGAGCAGAGCGAGAATTCGTTGACGCAATCGACCACCAGCGCGGCAGTAATTGCCTGACCTTGTGCTCGCCAAAACGGTCGTCGATCAACATCACTACCCCTTGATCCTGTTGCGTACGAATGACCCGCCCGGCGGCCTGCACCACTTTCTGCACACCGGGAAACAGATAGGTGTAGTCGTAACCGGCGCCAAAGATGGCGGCCATGCGCCGTTTCAGTTGCTCGTTCACCGGATTGAGCTGGGCAAGACCCAACGTGGCGATAAATGCGCCGATCAACCGGGCACCGGGCAAATCGATGCCTTCACCAAAGGCCCCGCCCAGTACCGCAAAGCCGATCCCCTGGCCGTCGGCGTGGAATTGGTCGAGAAACTGCTGGCGTTGCGCTTCGCCCATGCCTCGGGACTGCGACCACAGGCTGATGTGCGGATGTTTCTCGGCGAGTAGCTGCGCCACCTGCTGCAAATAATCGAAACTGCTGAAAAACGCCAGGTAATTACCGGGGCGCTTGCAGAACTGGCTGGCGATCAGCTCCACGATCGGTTCGAGAGAGGACTGGCGATGCACGAACCGCGTGGAGATCTGGTTGACGATGTGCACTTGCAGTTGATCGGCATGAAACGGCGACTCGACGTCGATGCACACCGTGTCCGCCGACGTTCCCAGTAAATCGGCGTAATAGTGCCTTGGGCTGAGGGTCGCGGAAAACAGCACCGTGCTGCGCGCGGCAGTCAGGCGCGGGCGGATGAACCCTGCCGGTACCACGTTGCGCAGGCACAGCTGCGAGAGATTGCGCTTGCGTTCGAGGTCGCGCTTGCTGATGTCGAACAGGAACTGCTCATCGAACAGTTCGGCCACCCGGCAGAACTGCAGCATGTCGAAGTAGAAGCCTTGCAGTGCGCTGTCCAGCCCTTGTGGGTGATCGTTCAGGTAGTCACCGATGCTGGCGCTGCACGATGACAGTGCCTGAAGGAGCTTTTCCGGTGCCTTGTCATAGGCTTGATAGGCGCCGGTTTGCGCGTCATGCAGGGCATTCCACTCGCGGCTGATTCGCTGCATCGGCTTTTTCAGCACGTTGGGCGCGGTTTTGCGCACGCCGTTGAAGGTCGCCTGATCGAGACTGGCGCTGTACATCTGCCGGCCGCGCTCCACCAGGTTGTGGGCTTCGTCGACCAGCACCGCGACCCTCCAGTGATTGGCCTGGGCCAGACCGAACAGCAAGGCGCTGAAATCGAAGTAATAGTTGTAGTCGGCAACCACCACGTCAGCCCATCGCGCCATTTCCTGGCTCAGGTAATACGGACAGACATCGTGTGCCAGGGCAACCTCGCGCAAGGCGCTCTGGTCCAGCAGGCTCAGTTGACTGGCCGCCTGCCGTGCGGCCGGCAGGCGATCGTAGAACCCCCGGGCCAGTGGGCAGGACTCACCGTGGCAGGCTTTGTCCGGATGTTCGCAGGCCTTGTCCCGGGCAATCATCTCCAGCACCCGCAACGGTGGCGCATCGGCGCTGGCCAGCAACACTTGCGCGGCGTCCAGGGCGAGCTTGCGTCCCGGGGTTTTCGCCGTCAGGAAGAACACTTTGTCCAGTTGCTGCGGTGCCAGTGCCTTGAGCATGGGAAACAGGGTGCCCAGGGTCTTGCCGATTCCCGTGGGCGCCTGCGCCATCAGGCAGCGCCCTGTGCTGACGGCCTTGAACACCGACTCGGCCAGATGGCGCTGCCCCGGGCGAAAGTCGGCGTGGGGAAAGGCCAGGCGCTGCGCCGCGAGATTGCGCCCGTCACGGTGGGCGACTTCCTGTTGCGCCCATAACAGGAAGCGCGCGCATTGCCGCTCGAAGAACTGTTGCAGCTGCGCGGCCTCGAAGGGCTCGACCAGGCAGGTTTCCTTTTCGCTGACGATGTCGAAATACACCAGCGCCAGGTTGATCCGGGGCAGATCAAGTTGGCAGCACATCAACCAGCCGTAGATTTTCGCCTGGGCCCAATGCAACTGACGGTGGTTGGCCGGTTGCTTGCTCAAGTCACCGCGGTAGGTCTTGACCTCTTCCAGGCAGTTTTGCCCCGGGTCATAGCCATCCGCCCTGCCCTTGACCGTCAAGGTCTGATACTGGCCCTCAAGGGCGACTTCGCTTTGGTAGCCCTCGCTGCGCCTTGAAGCCACCGTGCGGTGCCCGACAATGCCCTCCAGCGCGGTGGGCGACGGTGTGAAGCGCAGGTCGAGGTCGCCGGTCTTGGCGGTGAACTCGCACAGCGCCCGCACCGCAATGCTGTAACTCAAGCGTCCTGCTCCGCCCACTGTACGTAGCACACGGCGACGGGCATCTGGTGTTCATGGCAGAACTCCAGCCAGCGCAACTGGTTGTCCTGCAGGCGATCGCCCGGGCCCTTGACTTCGATCATGCGGTAGGTCTTTTGCCGGGGCCAGAACTGGATCAGGTCCGGCATGCCGGCGCGATTGGCCTTGATGTCCAGCAAGAGGCGATTGAACCAGTGCTTGAGATGCTCGGCGGGGAGACATTCGAGGGCTTGCTCCAGCAATTCTTCGCTGAGCACGCTCCAGAACACGAACGGCGACTGCACGCCCCACTTGGCGGCGTAACGTTGGCGAATGGTCTGCCGGTAGCGCCCGTCTTCCAGTTCGGCCAGGCACGCCTGGAACAGTTCGGCCCGGCGGGCCTGGAAGTCTTCGCTAAGCAAATCCACCGGTCCGCGCTGGAACGGGTGGAAGAATGCCCCCGGCAAAGGCGCGAAAATCGCCGGCCAGCACAACAGGCCGAACAGCGAGTTGATCAGGCTGTTTTCGACGTAGTGGATCGGTGCCGAATCCTCAGCCAGATGCGCCTGAACGTAAAACTCGACCGACATTGCCGGATCGACTCTTGGTAGTTGCAGGTCCAGACGCTGCATTTCCCGAGGCGCCGCCCGCTTGATGGGCGGCCCGCCGAGCTTGCGTCGCAGGCGGGGCAGCAGGCGGAGCAACTGCTGGTGTTCGGCGGCACTCTCCGGTGCCTGTTCGGCCTGCTCGGCCAGATCCAGCGCCAACTCGAACTCCCCGCTGCGCTCCAGCACGCGAATGAGCCGCGCCCGCGCCCCCGGATAAGCGCATTCGCGGTAGAGATCCAGGGCCATGACAAAATCCGCGATGCGTTCGCAATACTGGCCCATCTGGAACAACAGCTTGCCGCGCCGGCGTTGCAACCAGGGATTGTCCAGCGCAAGGCCCTTGATGTGCCCGGCCACCTCCTCCAGCGCTTCACCGGCTTCGAACTGTTGCTGGTACGCGTGCAGGAGGACACAGGCATCCACGTCTTCGCGGCTGCGCAAGCCGCGGGACTCGGCGCTGAATTCGACTTTTTCGTAGGTGTAGATACCCAGGTCGGCCAGCACGAACTCCGACCAGTCCTGGTACAGGTTGCCGAAGAACATCAGGCGCAGGCGATCGCACAACTCCATGATGGTCAGGCTGAGCAGGCGCTCATCGAGCCACGGGCACCAGTCGTTGAAGCTTTGCGCCTGGGGAAATTGTTCGCTCAGCGTTGGCAGCCAATCGGCTTTCCTGCCTTTGGGTTGATCGATGACGGTGCCGAAGGTCTGGAGGATTTCCCCCTTGAGCAGCAGTTCGAACAGTTCCTCGACCGCCAGCGGCATACGCTCGTCGACCCAACCGAGTTTCAACAGCGGGCCGGCGGCACCGGAGATATCGCCGATTTCCTGGTAATGCAGTTTGCTCGCCCTGAAATGAACGCCCTTGCGCATGACCATTCTGACCAGCAGTGCCTGCGATTCACGGGGTAACCGCTTAAACTCATTAATGAAACGCAGTTCGTCGACGCTCAGCACATCGGCCAAGCGCTGCTCAAGCCAATCAAGCACTTGCATGAAGTTGTTGAGGTAATAGAACGGATCGTCAAGGGGATTTGCGGTCACAGGAAATGGGCCATGGCGAGCGAGTACTGGTTATGCGTACAGATACCAGTTCCGCCCTACCCGGTGCAATCGGAAAAGGATAAATGGAGGTGCTGTACGGAATATTTCCCGGGCAGTAGAACTTTCTGCCCCCTGGCGGCACCAACCGCCATAGGCATGCAGTGACAGGCGCGAATGGATGGCACTGCTTCAAAACGAACGGGAGGTAATCATGGACATCAAGACTTTGGGTTTACCCCTGGCCGTCGCGGCACTGCTGGCGCTGGCCGGTTGCTCGACGCCAACGGTGGTGACCCTGCAGAACGGCACTCAGTACCTGACCAAGGACATGCCGAAGACCAAAACCAAGGACGGATTCTTCGAATTCGAGGACATTTCGGGGGCGAAGGTGAAAGTCAGGGCCGACGAAGTGGCAACGATTCGCGCGGAAGACTGACGTTTCTCCTGGCACGATGTGGCAGGTTTCGAGCACTGCCTTACACTCGATAGACCCCGTGCGACCGAATGAATGTGCAACGCTTCGACACAGGCGTTGCAATACGGGCATCACGCAAAGACTCAGGTGACGCCGAAATGAAAATGGTCATGCCACTTCTGGCCTCTGTGCTCGCCGTCAGCGCGTGCGTGACGGCGAGCTTTTGTGACGCCGCTACAAAGGCAAAACCAAAACCAAAGCCCTTGCCGACGTACAAAACCAGTTTCGATTGCACCACGCCCCAGGCATCCACCGAAAAGCTTATCTGTCACGACGCTCAGTTGGCGCGCATGGACCTGGAACTCGATCGTCTGTATCTCCTGGCGCTCACCGACGAACATTCAGTGCCGCGCCCGAATAAAGTCGAGATAGATCATCGGTTCTGGATTGAATCGCGTAACCGGTGTGGTGCCGGGCCGCAAGCCAGGACGTGCGTCATCGCCAGTTATGCCGAGCGTGCGTTCCAGCTGCGTCAGGGTTCGGCCATTGCCAGAACCAAGGACCCGAGCCGGCTCACCGAAGGCCCCTTGGCTTATCGTTGCGCAGGGTTCAACGCATTGGTGGCCGCGACCTTCTTTACGGTCGAACCGGGCGTGGTGTTCCTCAAATGGGCCAACTCCTCGGTGACGCTGAACCAGGTGCCGAACAATTCCGGAACCCAGTACAGGGGCAAGGATTACAAAGGCAGCTACAGCTTCTGGCAAATCGGCGATGAGGTTTTTTTCCAGATACCCGGCTCAGGCCAGATGAGTTGCGCAGCCGAGCCGGTCGGCTGACAAGGATGGCAACGGGACATCCTGTCCCGATTGCCTGACCGGGTCTTCAACTGCCGGTGCGAATCTTGTTCCACACGCGCGTGCGAACCCGGTCGATGTTCAAGGGCATGGCTTCCAGGGCAAAGAGTTTCCCCATCATTTCCGGGCTTGGGTAAACCTTGGTGTCGTTCTTGATCGCCGGGTCGATCAGGCTGTCAGCCTGCTCGTTGCCATTGGCGTAGTGCACGTAGTTGCTGACGCTGGCCATGACGTCCGGGCGCAGCAGATAGTTCATGAAGGCGTAACCGGCCTTTTCGTCCGGAGCGTCGACCGGCATCGCGACCATGTCGAACCAGATGGCCGCGCCTTCCTTGGGAATCGCATAACCGATGTCGATTCCATTGTTGGCTTCCCTAGCGCGGTTTTCCGCTTGCAGGATGTCGCCGGAGAAACCGACCGCGACGCAGATATCGCCGTTGGCCAGGTCACTGGTGTACTTGGATGAGTGGAAATAGCTCACATACGGCCGCACTTTCAACAGCAAGGCTTCAGCCTTCTTGTAGTCGTCCGGGTTCTTGCTGTGGGGCGGCAGCCCGAGGTAGTTCAACGCGGCCGGCAGCAGTTCGGGACCGTTGTCGAGAATGGCCACGCCGCACTTCTGCAACTTCTGCATGTTCTCGGGCTTGAAAATCAAGTCCCAGGAATCCACCGGGGCGTTGTCGCCCAGCACCGCCTTGACCTTGGCAACGTTGTAGCCGATGCCAGTGCTGCCCCACAGGTACGGGAAGCCGTGCTCGTTGCCCGGATCGTTGGTCTGCAAGGCCTTGAGCAACACCGGGTTGAGGTTTTTCCAGTTCGGCAACTGGCTCTTGTCGAGCTTCTTCAGTGCGCCGCCCTCAATCTGCCGCGCCATGAAGTGGTTGGACGGAAACACCACGTCGTAACCGGACTTGCCGGTCATCAGCTTGCCATCGAGGGTTTCGTTGCTGTCGTAGACGTCGTAGGTGAAGCCGATGCCGGTTTCTTTCTGGAAGTCTTTCGTGGTGTCCGGCGCGATGTAATCCGACCAGTTATAGATTTTGACGGTTTCGGCCGCCTGACTGATCGATGCAACAAGCAGCAGCGGAGCCAGGGTCAGTGTCTTTCGGAGCATGAGTCGATTCCTGTAGGTTGTTTTTGTTGGCAGGCAATCAAGGATCAGAAAATCAGGACGTAGGTCTTGCGCACGGTTTCCTGGATGTCCCAGATACCGAGGCTGTTGGCCGGCAACATCAGTGCATCGCCGGCTTCGATGTGCAGCGTTTCACCGCCGTCCGGGGTGAAGGTGCAGCGCCCCTGGATGAAGTGACAGAACTCCTGGGCGACGATCTGCCGCCGCCAGCGCCCCGGGGTGCATTCCCAGACGCCGGTCTCGACGCCGTCGTCGCGTTCGACGCTGGTGGTCGAAGCCACGGCCACGGGCGTGCCCAGAGGCACGGCGACCGGGTTGGACTCTTCCAGTTTCAGGGTTGCGGTGTGCTTGAATTGTGTGATGCTCATGGGATTACCTGTCGATATGGGCTGTCTCTGAAGAGCGCGCCGTCTAGTGCATGAAACCTTCCATGAACCCGGCCACCCCGCTCGCCAGCTTGCGCCGCCAGGGCGCGGTAGCCGGGTTGGCCAGGGTCTGGTCCTCATGGACAAAGCTGCGGATGATTGCGTTGTAGCCAAGCCAGCGGATCGGTTCCGGCTCCCAGGCCCTGAGCGCGTCGAGGCCCCGCTGCGCAAGGACCCACGGCTGGCGCACCAGATCGGTGTCGCGCCCCAGGATCAGGTCGGCGAGCGTGCGTCCACCGAGGTTGCTGGCGCCAACGCCCTCCCCGCCGTAGCCGCCGGACAAGGCGATGCCTTTGGCCCGGTCGCAGAGCATGTGCGGCTTGAAGTGCCGGGACATGCCCAGGTTGCCGCCCCAGGAATGAGTGATCTGTACGTTCTTCAACTGCGGGAACAGCTCGCCGAACAGGTAGCGCCGCAGGTCTTTTTCATCGGTGGTCAGCTCGAAGTCGTGGCGCAGCTTGCCGGCGAACTGATAGCCGCCACGGGCGCCAAAGATCAAACGGTTGTCAGCGGTGCGCTGGCCGTAGGTCACTTGCCGACTGGCCTCGCTGAATGCCTGGCCACGGCTCAGGCCGATTTCATCCCAGGTGGCCGCCGACAGCGGCTCGGTCGCGACGATCAGGCTCTGCACCGGCATCTGATAACGCCCCAGGGGCGGCAAGGTGACGGAGTAGCCTTCTACTGCCGGAACGACCCAGTGACAGCGTACCGACGCTTTCGCCGTGCGCAGGCTGCCGGATTGCCAATGGGTGACCGGGCTGTTTTCGTAGATCCTCACCCCCATGCGCTCCACTGCCCGGGCCAGCCCGCGTACCAGCTTGGCCGGATGGATGGTCGCCACGTGCGGCGCAAAGATACCGCCATAGGGTTTGGCGACGCGGATCTGCTGCGCCAGTTGTTCCGGGCTCAGCCAGCGATAGTGGCTATCGTCGAGGCCCTGGCGGTGGAGATCGTCCAGGTAGTGATGCAGGCTGGTCGCCTGCTCCGGATAACGCGCAGCGCAATACAGCACCCCGCCTTTACGGAAATCGCAGTCAATGCCCTCACGTTCGAGGACAATCTCCACTTCATCCGGAATGCCATGCAACAAATCGTAGGAAGCGCGGCGCTCTTCGACCGGCAAACCGGCCAGCAGGCGATCTTCACCCAGCAAGTTGCCCATCAACCAGCCGCCATTGCGCCCCGACGCGCCGAAACCGGCGGTCTGCGCTTCGACAATGGCGATGTTCAGCTGCGGTTTCTGCTGCTTGAGGTAGTACGCGGTCCAGAGACCGGTGTAGCCCGCGCCGATGATCGCCACGTCCACATCCAGGTCCCGCTCCAGCGCCGGACGCGCCAACAACGGCTCGTCGAGCTGGTCCATCCACAAACTGATAGTGCGCCACGCCGGCATGCAAGACTCCGCCACAAAAAACTTCGATGGCGTCGATCCTAGTGCGTGGGCTCAGGCGCTGTCTTGCGCGCGTGCACGCAAAGAAATTTGTTTGACGTAGGCCTTGGGTGACTGGCCGGTATGCTGGCGGAAACAGCTGTAGAACGCCGACAGCGAATTGAATCCGGCGGCGAACGCCAGTTCATCGATACGCAGCGGTGGCGTGGCGTCATCCAGCGCCGCGAGCAAGTGTTGCAGGCGCGCCTGGTTGACGTAGCGGTAGAAGCTCTGGCCCAGCACCTGGTTCAACAGATAGGAAATCTGGTTCCGGCTGTACCCGCACTCCTTCGCCACCCGTTGCAGGTCGAGCTCCGGGTCAAGATACGGCTGCTGGCGCTGGAAATACTGCTGCAGGTCATCGGCCATGAAGCTCAACTGGCGAGGCGACAGGCCCAGCCGGCTGACCGCCGGGCGCTGGCCGGGGGTGGTTTTACTGACGGGTTGCTCATGCACCAGCGAAGCGTATTCATTGACTCGCCAGATCAGCCCGTCCTTGACGGTGATGGCCTCGCTGGCACGGAACGACACCAGTCCCTCACCACCGCGCAGGGTGATGCGGTACTGAATGAAGGCGGTGTTGCCGTCCAGTCGAATGCGGTCGGAGTGCTCCAGCGCTTCATCCGGATCCCGGGGCATGCTGCTGCCCACGTAGTCGCGCAGTTCGGCCAGGCCCATGACCCGATTCTGGAAAAAGTCGTTGTACTGGACTTCAGGGTGATAGAGCGCCATGACCCCGTCCAGGTCCCGGTGCTTCCAGCGCAAGTGATAGCGCATGACCGTCTCGCCCGTGGCCTGGGTTTGCAGCGGGCCATCATCCTCGGCGTGCATTGAAAATCTCGACGGAAAAAACCGAGCTTGCCCAACTTCCGCTTTGTCTTCAACGACTAAACGGATGCGGGCTTCGGGCCGCCAATATCAAGCAAGCGTGACCTGAATCAAAAAAAGGGTGGCAATCGCCAAACGAGCTGAAAAAACCACATTCTTTTCACATTCGGATGCTACTTTTAAAGACTGTCACTGGTTGAACCACTGAAGGTTCTTCCCTCCTACCATGAGCTAAAGGAAGCGCTCGATACTGAAGGCGGGCAACACATGAATAGAGGTTTCAGTAAGGTCACGTTTCCAAACGCCTGCCAGCTGATGCGCTGGCATTTTCATCCCATGGGTTTCGAGGCGAGCATGGACGCGCCGGGCAGCATGATTGCCCGTCTTTTCGATCGTGCCACTGGCGAGACCATGATCGCCATTGCCGGTATTCCTTGCGCCACCGTCATGAATGCCGCGGATGTAGAACGAATCATCGAAGCGGTGGAGGATGAACTTGAAGCCTTCGTTCCACCGCAGGCCCTCAGGAGTTATGCCTGAGGCCTACTCCCCAAAAAAAGCCCACCTGTAGGAGCGAGCCCGCTCGCGATGGTCGTTAACGATAACGCGTGTGAACCGGATAAACGCGGCGCACTTGAGTCCATCGCCGGCAAGCCGGCTCCTACAGTGTCTCGATTCAGGCGGTGTTCTGGCTTTTACGATGATCGACAAAGAACGCCTTCCCCTTGCCGATCCGGTCGGACGCCTTGGGCATGTTCGCAGCCTGGGTGTCTTGCGCATCGACGTACCAGTAGCAATGGCTGACGGCACGGGTAATACCCACGTATGCCAGGCGCAGGATCTCGTCCTTCTGGGCATTGTCGTAGGGTTCGCTGTCACCGGCCTTGCCCAGGCCCGCCATCCGGTAAACCTGATTCTTGTAGGGCGAACTGGTCAGGTGTTGGCAGTCGCCCAGCAAGAACACCGCATCGGCCTGGAGGCCCTTGGCACTGTGATACGTCAGTTGCTTGAGCCTGCGAGCTGCATGGGGCAAGCTCGAATCAACATTAACTACTGACTGAATATGCTCTTCTATCAATGACTTATCGCTACTTTTTCGATAAAGCATCAAGATTGAATCACCCTTTCGGTAATGCTCCATCAGGCGCTGCGCCAAGCCCTGGTCATCACGATCGAGGACGTTCACCGGCAGCAATGCCTTGGGTTCACCGCTGGCCTTGGCTTTCTTCCCGGCAATTGCCGGCGCTGCGCGCACGATGTGCTCGGCGGCGTCGATGATGTGCTGGTGGCTGCGATAGTTGTCGCTGAGCATGACCTTGGTGGTGCTCGGCGACGGGAACTCCTTGTTGAACTCCATGAAGTAGCTCGGCGAACTGCCGCGCCAGCCATAAATGGATTGCCAGTCATCGCCCACACAGAGCAGCGAGGAACGCTGGGCACCGCGCCCGACGTGCATGGCCGGCCCGCGACTGCGGATCTCCGCCAGGCTGGCCCTGATCCAGGAGACGATTTGCGGCGAAACGTCCTGGAATTCGTCGATCATCAGGTGTGACAACGGCCGCAGCAGCTCATCACTGAGCAGCTTGAGGTTCTCCGGCGAATGCTCGCTGAACAGGGCGAACATCCGGTTGTAGGTCATGATCGGTGGTTTCTGATCGAGCAAATGATCTTCCAGCGCCCGCCAGTAAAGGCTCAGGGCCTCGAAGAAGAACCGGTCGGGATCGTCCTTGGCGAAACTCATCTGTCCCACGGCACTCGGCACATCCAGCCCGAGGTTTTCGATGAACCCGGCGGCGGCGACAAAGCAATCGAGCAACGGCGCGGAAGCGAGCTCGCCCTTGACCTTGTAATCGAAGCCCGGCCCGGCGCTGGCATCCCCCGCCAGCGAGGCCAGCACACGTTTTGATGACTCGTAACTGTCAAGCCAAATCAATGGCTTACGACAGAAAGCTTGAAACAGGGTGCGCTTCACTGCCCATTCTGCGCGCACCGTCAGCTTGGCATTGGGCCGTGTGACCTGCGGGTTCTCCCGAGGATCGAACCCCAGCACCACCCAGGCGTCCAGCGTCGGGATGTAGCCGTGACAGTGAAATGTCGAGCCGTTGATATCGAACGACTGGCGATTCGGTTCGATGCCCTTGATGGGCCAGGCACCGGCGCGAAACCACAGGTCTTCAATGGCGTCGCACAACTCTTCGTCACGCTTGGCCGCCAGTTCGGTGACGCCCATGCGTTTCTGCACATCGGGGTGATCCCGCTCCAGCTCCTTGAGTTGCAAGGCATGCCGGGACAATGGCTTGATCAGTTCGCGAAAGCGCTCGTCGCTACTGTGCAGACGGTGATAGCAGGCGTTGAGCTGTTGGCGCTGAGCGTCGTTGATACGCAGGTCGAACGGATTGCTGTCGACCTCCTCGTCACCCTGTGCAGCCCGCAGGCTGAGATTCTCGAAGGCCTGCAAGCGCTCGAAACCCGGAAGACTGCGCACCATCGGCAGGATCCGCGAGTGAAAGGTGCGCACCAGGTCCCGTGCCTCCTTGAAACTGATCGCGCGGCCCCAGAGGGCAAACAGTTCGATCAGCTTGTTGATGAAGTCCTTGCGCGACTCACGGGTGAAGGTCACCACCGTCATCGAACTCAGCTCGAAACCCAGGTAATGGCTCAACAGCAAGATGCGCAGCACCAGTGTGGTCGACTTGCCTGCGCCGGCACCGGCGATCACCGAGGTGGACGGCGTATCGCTGAAAATCATTTTCCACTGTGCGGCGCTGGGCTGGGCATGGGCCGGCAGCAAGCGGGCGACATCTGCCTTCATGCGCTTCTTCAACTCGGCGCTCAACGGCAGGCGCCAATCGTCGAACAGCAGGTCATCGACATTCGGTGGCCGGTGTTCAGTGGAGCGCGAGTCGCGGATCAGCAGGACCTGCCGACCCTCCTCCAGCCCCTCGAGCTTGCCTTCCCTGTAGCCGTAATCGACCCCGGCACTGTGACCGCTGCGAAAACCGTCGGCCTGGCCATGCAACCACGACGCACGATGTTGGGCGTGCAGGCGGGTCAGGCTGTAACCGAAGAACCGGGCGAGCAGGCGCTTGATCAGCGGCATCTCGGCCAGGGGGCGAAGTTCAGGCGGAAGATCGGGGGTGTGTTGCGGCACGCGGACTGACTCCAGGGTGTGAGGCTGTTGAGCGCTATGGTGTCTGCATTTGCCATTGAGTTCTAGTGAATTGCTTATGACTCATTGGCTTATGCGATGAAGTGAAAGTTGGATGAGAAAATTTTGAGCCTATTTCATATCAATTGATTCGATGGGAATGGCGCATTTTTTACGCTTTTTATCGATTGTTGCCTGATGGATGATGGCCGTCATCAACCACCGGTCTCGCTTCGTGGCCAAGGCGCTCCGCCCCATGACGAACCTTTTCTGGAGACGATCATGCTTGAACTCAGACCTTTCAAAACCCTTGGCGGTGCTCACCACGGTTGGTTGGATGCGCATCACCATTTTTCGTTCGCCGAATACTACGATCCACAGCGCATGAACTGGGGCAACCTGCGGGTCTGGAATGACGACGTGATCGCTCCCGGCACTGGTTTCCCGCAGCACCCGCACCGGGACATGGAAATCATCACCTATGTCCGTGAAGGCGCCATTACCCACCAGGACAACCTGGGCAACAAGGGCCGGACCGAAGCGGGTGACGTCCAGGTCATGAGCGCCGGTACCGGGATCGCTCACAGCGAGTACAACCTGGAAGCGACGCCGACCCGGATTTTCCAGATCTGGATCATCCCGAATGAGACCGGCCTGGCACCGTCCTGGGGCGCCAAACCGTTCCCGAAAGGCGACCGCGAAGGTTTTGTCACCCTGGCCAGCGGCAAGGAAGGCGACGAGCAGAGCCTGCGCATCCGCGCCGATGCCCGGCTGGTGGCCGCCAATCTGAAGGCCGGTGAAACGGCCGAATACCTGTTGGACAGCGGTCGTCGTGCTTACCTGGTTCCGGCCACCGGGGTTATTGAAGTCAATGGCTTGCGCGCAGAAGCTCGAGACGGAGTTGCGGTGGCCGATGAGCAGGTGCTGCGTGTGACGGCCATCGAAGACAGTGAGATCGTATTGGTGGATCTGGCGTGACCTGCTGAGGGCAATCGCAAAAAAAGGGGCGACCGTGTTGGTCGCCCCTTTTTAGTTACTGCGGCAAACCCTTTGTGGGAGCGAGCTTGCTCGCGATGGCGGCCTGACATCCAGCATTGATATTGACTGACAGACCGCTATCGCAAGCAAGCTCGCTCCCACAGGGTTACATACAACTCCAGTGGGAGTTACGTTGCTTATTTCGCGGAAATGGCACCATCCACCAGCGTTTGCGCCTCGGCCACCAGTTGCTTGAGGTGGTCGTCGCTGACAAAGCTTTCGGCGTAGATCTTGTAGATGTCTTCCGTGCCCGACGGACGCGCCGCGAACCAGCCGTTTTCGGTCATGACCTTGAGACCGCCAATGGCCTGGTCGTTGCCCGGTGCGTGGCTGAGGATGCTCTGGATCGGTTCGCCGGCCAGTTGGGTCGAGGTGACCTGTTGCGGCGACAGCTTGCTCAACAGGGCTTTCTGCTCCGGGTTGGCCTTGGCGTCGACCCGTACCGAGAACGGTTCACCCAGTTCATCGGTCAAGGCACGGTACGCCTGGCTCGGATCGCGACCCGTCCGGGCCGTCATCTCGGCAGCCAGCAGGGCCGGAATCAAACCGTCCTTGTCGGTGCTCCAGACGCCGCCGTCCTTGCGCAGGAACGAGGCACCGGCGCTTTCTTCGCCGCCGAAACCCAGGGAGCCATCGAACAGTCCATCGGCAAACCACTTGAAGCCGACCGGCACTTCGTACAGGCGACGGCCCAGGCGTTTGGCCACGCGATCGATCAAGCCGCTGCTGACCACGGTTTTGCCCACGGCAGTATCGGCGCGCCATTGCGGACGATTCTGGAACAGGTAGTCGATGGCAACGGCAAGGTAGTTGTTCGGTGCCAGCAAACCGCCGGACGGCGTGACGATGCCATGGCGGTCGTGGTCAGGGTCGCAGGCAAACGCCACGTCGAAGCGCTCTTTCAGGCCGATCAGGCCTTGCATGGCGTGGCTCGACGATGGGTCCATGCGGATCTGGCCGTCCCAGTCGACGGTCATGAAGCGGAAGGTCGGGTCGACCTGTTTGTTCACCACATCCAGGTCCAGACGGTAATGCTCGGCAATCGCCGACCAGTAGCGCACCCCTGCTCCACCCAGCGGATCGACGCCCAGGCGCAGCTTGGCATCACGGATGGCGTCGAAGTCGATCACGTTGATCAGGTCGGCGACATAGGTGTTGAGGTAATCGTGACGATGGGTGGTGCTAGCCTTCAGTGCCTGCTCGTAGCTGATGCGCTTGACGCCAGCGAGCTTGTTGGCCAGTAATTCGTTGGCCTTGGCTTCGATCCACTTGGTGATGTGGGTATCGGCCGGACCACCGTTGGTGGGGTTGTACTTGTAGCCTCCGCTTTGTGGCGGGTTGTGCGACGGCGTGATGACGATGCCGTCCGCCAGGCCGCTGGTGCGACCACGGTTGTAGCAGAGAATCGCATGGGAAATGGCCGGCGTCGGGGTGTACTCGTCGCCCGCGGCGATCATCACGGTCACGCCGTTGGCCGCCAGCACTTCAAGGGCGCTGGCACCGGCTGGCGTGGACAGCGCGTGGGTGTCGATACCAACAAACAGCGGGCCATCGATGCCCTGAGCTTCGCGATACAGGCAAATGGCCTGGCTGATCGCCAGCACATGCCATTCGTTGAAACTCAGGTCGAACGAGCTACCGCGGTGCCCCGACGTACCGAAGGCAACGCGCTGGGTCGAAATGGCGGCATCAGGCTGGCCGGTGTAATAGGCCGTTACCAGTCGCGGGATGTCGACCAACAATTCTGCCGGTGCCGGTTTACCCGCAAAAGGACTGAGTGTCATGCAAAACCTCTGGAATAGAGTGGTTCAGGAAGTGAGCAGCAGTTTACTGGCAGTTTGACCGCAACGCGATGGGATCGATCCCACACAGTGGAGGTTGTTATTTTTTGTCACTCACTCGATCGATTCCAGGCGCAGCGCATCTCCCAGCAATCCCAGCGCGGCCGCCAGGTTGTGATCGCCGCCGAAGGTATGACTCAGGCGCAAATGCTGCCCGTGCAGACCCTGGAGGCTGAACAGTTCCCCCGGCGCGATGACCAGCTGTTGTGCCAGCAGGCGCTGGAACACACGACGGACATTGACCCGACGCAACGAACGCACCCAGATCGTTGCACCGCCTTGCGGCTCGACGAAATGCAAGGCATCACCCAGTCGCTCCTGCAACAACTGGGTCATTTGGCTCTTGCGCTCCTTGAGTAGCCGGCGCAGCACCAGCAGGTGTTGATCGATGCGGCCGCTGCTGTACAAACGGGCGATGGCTTTCTGGCGAATCGGCGACAGTCGAAACGAACGCAACAGGAAGTGCCGTTGCAACTCGGTGCTCAAGTGCCTGGAAAGCAGGTAGCCGTAGGGCGCTTCCGGTCCAACGATTTTCTCGAACGTGGAAAACACCATCAGCCGTTCAGGGTCCAGCAAGTCGCGAAAGCGCAGGCCGCCCGGGTCGAATCCGAGTTCGCCATAACAGTCGTTTTCCAGCACCCAACTGTCATGCGCGGCCAACAGCCGGGCAATGGCCTGCCTGTTTTCCTCAGGCGCCAGACTGCCACGGGGCATGTTCAGGGCCGATGACAGCAGCACCAGGCGCACCGGCTCGGTCTCCAGCAAGGTTTTCAGCCGTTGCGGATCGAGGCAACCATCGGCTTGCACAGGCCACTCGATCACCCGCACGCAGGCGCCTTGAAACAATCGCAGGATCGTCCAGTCGCACGGCGACTCAACCACTACCGTGGCGTCCTTCAAGCCCAGCACGGCGATGAGGATTTCCAGGACGCCGCGCAGGTCGGCACCGATGTAGACATCATCGGCGTGCCAGTAACGCATGGGAGACGTGGTGTAGCGTGCGGCCAGGGCAGTGCGCAGCTCGAGCTCGCCGCAGGGTTGCGAGGGTGACTGCGGCTGCCGGGGATACTGGCGCAGCAACTCCCGCTCCAGCAGCAACAAAGGGCTGTCGAGCGGTTGCAGCAACGCCGGTTCATCGGCGCTCAGGACCAGCATCCCCGGACGCCTGGCATTGACATAGACGGCTTCGAGCAGATCGCTGCCGCTGTCCTGCGGGTTGAAAGAGGACACCGGCAACGCGTAATAACCTGACTTGGCCACCGAAAACACGCGCCCTTCCTTCTCCAGCAGCGAATAAGCGTACTGAATGGTCGAGATCGACACGTTGAGGCGCTCCGCCAGCTGCCGCAGCGACGGCAGGCGGATGCGTGAATCTCCTTCGGACTCATTGATCAGGCTGCCCAGATATCGATAAACGGCCTGATAGGCGAAATCCGTTTCTCGTGGACCTTTCATGGCTGAAGGCCGACCGCACGGGCTGATAGTCCGCCCACCCTCAGTGACCCGCTGACCATTCATCCACCAAGGTGTCGCCGGTGTCAGGATCGCCCCCTGCCTCTTGCAACGCGGCGCACTGGATCTGTGCTTCGGGCGCCTCGCCATCGCTGCCTGGCACCCGCTCCATGCGATAAAGCCGGCCAATCAGGCTGACGGGCAATCCGCTGACATCAATCATCCATTGCATGATCTGTTCGGCGACCGGATGCCCCTGCATGGCCCGGTGCAGTTCGGGCATGGCCACCAGCATGCCCGGATGGCACTGACGCAAAAATCGCTCAAGCCCCGCACCTTCTTCGATAAACGGCGAAAAAAGCAGACATACCAGCTGTGCCTCGCTCAGACCCAGGGTCTTTTGCGCCTCGGCCGCCGCGCGGGCACGCTGGTCGGCCAGTGTCGCCGGGTTGCCGAACACCTCGATGGCCTGCTCGCACAAACGCTCGGGCAAGCGCTTGCGGCGCATCATCACCAGGGCGCGTTGCAGGTATTGCGCAACGCCCGACTGGTAATCGCGGCCCTGCACGAAGCTCGCTTGCAACCCACGCACGTGCGTCGAGATCGACGCGCTGACGAACTCGTTGTCGCTGATCTGCGCGGACAATTCGTCAGGCTGGAAGCCGAGAAACTCAGTCAACAATGACCAGCGCTCTTCCAGGTTGCTGACCAGCAGGTCGTGAATGTCGATGCAGGTGGCACGGCGACAGGTCTCAAAGCGCTCTTCAGGACGCCATCGGGCCTGGCCGCCATCGGCATAGAACGCCTGATAACAGTCGCTGCCCAGTTCATCGAGCAATGCAAACAACCCCGCATGGCCGGCCTCGCCCACGTGCGAGGGCTTGAGCCCTGCCTTGGTGGCGGCACGCTTCAGGCCGTCGATGAACTGTTTCTGCTGACGCGGCGTGTCACTGACAAGCAAAGCGTCGACGCCACCGTCCCAGCGGGCGATTTGCCCATAGAACTCTCCCGTGGCCAGATACCCGTCATCCCACAGGTCGAAACCGCCGCGCCACTCCCGGCGATGGCCGATCAGCAGCAGGTTCAGGCGGCTGGACTCGCGGCCGGCGTCGGAGATCGGCGTCAGGTGATCGAACGGCAGGATTTCCCGATCGTCGACCATCAGCACCTCGACCCGCGGATCGTCATAGACAAACAGTGCGCTGTTGGTCCGGTGCATGTTTTGCTCGGCCGCCCGGCTTGTCCCGTTCAACCGCAACGAGGCGATGCGCAACTGGAATGTCGTCGGGGACCGAGTGGCAATGGTCAATTGCGCCGCGCGTAACAGCGCCAGGCTGTAGCAATTGTCGCGGGTCCCGGACTGGACCACCAACACCTTGAAATCACCCATACGCTCCATGCCCCCCGCCGCCACTGCCAGACGCTGAATCAACAACTGCATTGCAGTGCGTTCGGCACGGGAGAAGAAACCCAGCAATCGCTGCAGCACTTGTTGATAGACATAGTTCATCGCTTGGTCATGGATGCTGGTCATCTTTATTTACCTGGTACTCGTAAGTTCAATTTCGCGCAAACAGCACATTCCGCTGGACTGTCTGCACGAATGGAGTCATCGACTTTATTGCCAAATGCTAGCAATTGAATTTTATGGACATCATTTGAAACGATCGTAACAACCCTTCTGAGGCGCGCCGAAGACAAGGCTGTAGCGCCCAGCTGGCAAGGGTTTTTTCGATTGGAGACGAAGTCCTAGGAAACGTCCGACAGCGTCCCACAGACACTTAACACAAGAAATAAGGAAAGAAGTTGTTGCTGTCTTTTTGGCAACTACACAACAACTAACTAAATCGAAGGCATGCACCGAGAGCGCACATTGAAAAGTTTTAGCCTGACACCCAGCCATGACTCATTCCTTGAGATGAAAGTAATCATTCAATTATCAGGGCTTAGTGGCTGATTAGAAGCTACAGATTACGGGCAAAAACCAGTTCAGTTGCTGGACCGGTCTGCGGATCGACGGTTTTTTTGGGGGGGGGGGCACAAACGAAAGAGTCCGTGTGGGCACGGACTCTTGGGGGGGGGCTTTTGCGTCGGCGCTTGGGGCTACGCCGGTTCGACCTGCAGGGCGACCCGCTCGCGGCAAGGGCATTCGTCCATGTAGCGGTGTGCCTCGACCACCTCGGCAAACGGGAAGACCCGAGTCTTGAGCGGCAGCAGCACGCGGTCAGCGGTCAACTGGTTGATGTCGCGCAAGGCACGTTGCAGTGCGACCTGGTCCTGGATGATGCCCAGTTCCGGCTTGCCGGTGAAGTTGCCGATGCAGTGCACGAAGAACTGAATGTTCTTCTGGAACGCCGCGCAGGCCGGGAATGGCGTCTGGTTGCCACCTTGCAGGCCGTACAGCACCAGGCTGCCGCGAGGCGCCAGCACATCGCCCAGCAAGGACATCTGAGGACCGCCCAAGCCATCGAAGACCACGTCCACACCGCGGTTATCGGTGATCTTGTTGATCCGTATCAGCAGATCTTCTTCCTCGGTAACGATGACTTTTTCGGCGCCCAGCGACAACAGATACTCACGCTCTTCTGCTGACTTGGTTGCCGCAATCACTCGAACACCCAAGGCCTTGCCCAGTTGTACGAACGAAGGTCCGGCGCAATGGCTGGCGTCGGTCACCAGGGCGAATTGCCCGGGTTTGACCCGTGCCAGGTCGGCATAAGCAAAATAGGCGACCAACAGCGGCGTGTAATGCACGCTGGCCTCGATCGGGCTCAGCACGTCCGGGTAACGGGTCAGCGACGAGCGCGGCAGGACAATCAGTTCTCCGTAGACCGGATAGTCGTTCGGGCTTTGGGCCGGGAAACTGGCGACCTTGTCACCGATCGCCAGGTCATCCACCCCCTCACCCACAGCCGTGACGATACCGGCCATTTCCTGGCCGAGGCCGGAAGGCAGATGGGCGCGGGACGACGCCAGATTCTGGCGCCAGAGAGTGTCGTACCAGCTGATGCCAATGGCCTCGACGCGCACCTGCACTTCGCCCGGTGCAGGCAGAGCCGCCGCATGCTCTTCGCATTTGAGCACCTCGGCTGGACCAAACTTGTGAAAACGGATCGTGCGGGACATCGCAAACCTCGCCAAATGAACCTCTAATGCCTTGAACTCTAGCTGGGCTTTCAACCCAACACTATCAGTGGGTATTAATAGTCGACATGCCTGTCATTGATTCCGCAGGGGCGGCGACATTGTGAAATGCCGCAAGAAACCGAAGCCACCTTTTCAGGAAATCTGAATTACCCGGTGCAGAGTACCAGCCTTTCCCCGTAATATTCCTGCTGGCCATTGTTCTCATATGGCCGCCCACGTCAAGTTTGCTGACTCTGCCAGGACTCCAGATGAATCGTAATGACCTGCGTCGTGTCGACCTGAACCTGTTGATCGTTTTTGAAACATTGATGCACGAACGCAGCGTGACCCGTGCTGCGGAAAAACTCTTCCTCGGCCAGCCGGCCATCAGTGCGGCGCTCTCGCGCCTGCGCGGGTTGTTCGATGACCCGTTGTTTGTGCGTACCGGCCGCAGCATGGAACCGTCCGCTCGGGCGATCGAGATCTTCGCCCTGCTCTCGCCGGCACTGGATTCGATTTCCACCGCGGTCAGCCGTGCGGCCGAGTTCGATCCTGCCACAAGTACCGCCGTGTTCCGCATCGGCCTTTCGGACGACGTCGAATTCGCCTTGCTGCCCATGCTGCTCAAGCGCCTGCGCGCCGAATCACCAGGGATCGTACTGGTGGTGCGCCGGGTCAACTACATCCTGATGCCGGGGTTGCTGGCCTCCGGCGAGATCTCCATCGGCGTCAGCTACACCACCGACCTGCCGGCCAACGCCAAGCGCAAGGTACTGCGCCGCAGCCAGCCCAAGCTGTTGCGCGCCGACACCGTACCGGGGCCATTGAGCCTGGATGATTACTGCGCGCGCCCCCATGCACTGGTGTCGTTCGCCGGCGACCTCAGCGGCTTTATCGATGAAGAGCTGGAAAAGCTCGGGCGCAAACGTCATGTGGTGCTCGCGGTGCCGCAGTTCAATGGCTTGAGTACCTTGCTGGCCGGTACGGACATCGTCGCAACCGTGCCGGACTACACGGCCGATGCGCTGACGACCGCGGGCGGTGTGCGCGCGGAAGATCCGCCGTTGCCGGTGCGCAGCTTTGAATTGCACATGGCGTGGCGCGGGTCGCAGGATAATGATCCGGGTGAGCGTTGGTTGCGGTCGCGGATTCAGATGTTCTTTGGGGATCCGGATAGTTTGGCGTGACCCGAAAAATCAAAAGATCGCAGCCTTCGGCAGCTCCTACAGGGGATTGCATTTCAATGCAGGAGTTGCCGAAGGCTGCGATCTTTTGATCTTGTATTTTTACAATCGAGGCAACACAGAATTGTCGTCAATCCGATTGAACAAGCTTTAACCAAAGGCGCAATCTAGAGGGCTAGCCTTGGTCTTATATCATTCCGAATGATAGTTACCTTCGCCCCATTCGATTCGTGAGATACAAACCCGCCGCGCATCATTCGCCAATCTCAACACATTGGCGGATGCATCCATGGAACAGTCATTCAAACATTTGCGCTTCCCGTTGGCTTTGTTGGCCGTAGTGGTGATCAGCGCTTGCGGCAAGGCCCCGGAAACCGCCGCCACGATGCCAGCAGCCAAGGTCAGCGTGGCCAAGGTGCTGGAACAACCGGTCAACGAGTGGGACGAATTCACCGGGCGCCTGGAAGCGCCGGAAACGGTCGAGATTCGTCCACGGGTCTCCGGCCAGATCGATGAAGTGGCGTTCACTGAAGGCGCCCTGGTCAAGAAAGGCGACCTGCTGTTCCAGATCGACCCGCGTCCGTTCCAGGCTGAGGTCCGCCGCCTCGAAGCCCTGGTTGCACAATCGCGCGCCAATGCCACCCGCAGTGAAAACGAAGCCCAGCGCGGTGAGCGCCTGCGCACCAGCAATGCCATTTCCGCCGAGCTGGCCGATTCGCGCACCAGCGCCGCCCAGGAAGCCCGCGCCGCCGTCGGTGCGCTGCAGGCACAGCTCGACCTGGCCAAGCTCAACCTGAGTTTCACCCGCGTCACCGCACCGATCAGCGGCCGTGTCAGCCGTGCGGAAATCACCGCCGGCAACCTGGTGACCGCCGACACCACGCCGCTGACCAGCGTGGTCTCCACCGACAAGGTCTACGCCTACTTCGACGCTGACGAGCGTGTGTTCCTCAAGTACACCGAGCTCGCTCGCCAGGGCAAACGCGGCGCTACCACCCCGGTTTACATGGGCCTGTCCAACGAAGACGGTAACCCGCACCAGGGCGTGATGAACTTCGTCGACAACCAGGTCAACCCGAAGACCGGCACCATCCGTGGCCGCGCCGTGTTCGACAACAGCGATGGCAGCTACACCCCGGGCCTTTATGCACGCCTGAAACTGGTGGGCAGCGGTACCTACAGCGCCATGCTGATCAACGATGAAGCGGTGGGTACCGACCTGGGCAAGAAGTTCGTGATCGTGATGGACGGCGACAACAAGACTGCCTACCGCGCGGTGGAACTGGGGCCGAAGATCGAAGGTTTGCGCATCGTGCGCAGTGGCCTGAACAAGGACGACACCATCATCGTCAAGGGCCTGCAACGGGTACGTCCCGGCTCACCGGTCACCCCTGAAGTGATTCCGATGGCCAGCGAACAGACCCTCGCGGCACTCGCACAACAACGCCAAGCGCTGGAAGCCAGCAACCTGCCCCAAGTCGCGCCTGCCAAGGTCGCGCCGGGCACGGTTGTGAAACTGGCTGCCACGACCCCACGCGGTTAAGGGATTTTTACGATGAATTTTTCCCAATTCTTCATTTCGCGGCCGATCTTCGCAGCGGTGCTGTCGCTGCTGATCCTGATCGCCGGTGCGATCTCGCTGTTCCAGTTGCCGATCAGCGAATACCCGGAAGTCGTGCCGCCGACCGTGGTGGTCCGCGCCAACTTCCCCGGTGCCAACCCCAAGGTCATCGGTGAAACCGTGGCCGCTCCCCTGGAGCAGGCCATCACCGGCGTCGAGAACATGCTGTACATGTCCTCGCAGTCGACCGCCGACGGCAAGATCACCCTGACCATCACCTTTGCCCTGGGTACTGACCTGGACAACGCGCAGGTGCAAGTGCAGAACCGCGTGACCCGGACCGAGCCGAAACTTCCCGAGGAAGTGACGCGTATCGGTATCACCGTGGACAAGGCATCGCCCGACCTCACCATGGTTGTGCACTTGACCTCGCCGGACAAACGCTACGACATGCTCTACCTGTCCAACTACGCGATCCTCAACATCAAGGATGAGCTGGCGCGGCTGGGCGGTGTCGGTGACGTGCAACTGTTCGGCATGGGCGACTACTCGCTGCGGGTCTGGCTCGACCCGAACAAGACCGCTTCGCGCAACCTGACCGCCACTGACGTTGTCACCGCCATTCGTGAACAGAACCGCCAGGTGGCCGCCGGTGCATTGGGCGCTCCCCCTGCCCCGAATGCCCAAAGCTTCCAGCTGTCGGTCAACACGCAGGGTCGTCTGGTCAGTGAGGAAGAGTTCGAGAACATCATCATTCGCTCTGGCGACAACGGTGAAATCACTCGCCTCAAGGACATCGCTCGCGTCGAGCTGGGTTCCAGCCAGTACGCTCTGCGTTCGCTGCTGAACAATCAGCCGGCGGTGGCGATCCCGATCTTCCAGCGCCCTGGCTCCAATGCCATCGAGATCTCCAACGAAGTCCGGGCGAAAATGGCCGAACTGAAGAAGAACTTCCCCGAAGGCATGGACTTCAGCATCGTCTATGACCCGACGATCTTCGTGCGCGGCTCCATCGAGGCGGTGGTTCACACCCTCTTCGAAGCACTGATCCTCGTGGTACTGGTGGTGATCCTGTTCCTGCAGACCTGGCGCGCCTCGATCATTCCGTTGGTGGCTGTGCCGGTTTCGCTGATCGGTACCTTTGCCGTGATGCACCTGTTCGGCTTCTCGCTCAACGCCCTGTCGCTGTTCGGTCTGGTACTGGCCATCGGTATCGTGGTGGACGATGCCATCGTGGTGGTGGAGAACGTCGAGCGGAACATCGAGCTCGGATTGACCCCGGTGGAAGCCACCAAACGCGCCATGCGTGAAGTGACAGGTCCCATCATTGCCACGGCGCTGGTGCTGTGTGCGGTGTTCGTTCCTGCGGCATTTATCTCCGGGCTGACGGGTCAGTTCTACAAGCAGTTCGCCCTGACCATTGCGATTTCCACGGTGATCTCGGCCTTCAACTCGCTGACCCTGTCGCCGGCGTTGGCCGCGGTATTGCTCAAGGGCCATGACGCACCGAAAGACCGCTTCTCCAGGGTGCTGGACAAGATGTTTGGCGGCTGGCTGTTCCGTCCGTTCAACCGTTTCTTTGAAAAGGCCAGCCATGGTTATGTCGGCACCGTCGCCCGTGTGATCCGCTCAAGCGGCATCGCCCTGCTGCTGTACGCCGGCCTGATGGTCCTGACCTTCTTCGGTTTCTCCAGCACCCCGACCGGTTTCGTACCCGGCCAGGACAAGCAATACCTGGTGGCCTTCGCACAATTGCCGGATGCCTCAAGCCTGGACCGTACCGAAGACGTGATCAAGCGCATGTCCGACCTGGCCCTGAAACAGCCAGGCGTAGAGAGCGCGGTGGCCTTCCCTGGCCTGTCGATCAACGGTTTCACCAACAGCCCGAACGCCGGCATCGTGTTCGTGACCCTCAAACCGTTCGACGAGCGTAAAGACCCGAGCATGTCCGCCGGTGCGATTGCCGGTGCCTTGAACGGCCAGTACGCGAACATCCAGGAAGCTTATATGGCGATCTTCCCGCCGCCGCCGGTGCAAGGCCTGGGTACCATTGGTGGTTTCCGCCTGCAGATCGAAGACCGGGGCAACCTGGGTTACGACGAGCTGTACAAGGAAACCATGAATATCATTGCCAAGAGCCACAACGTGCCGGAACTGGCCGGCCTGTTCACCAGCTACACGGTCAACGTACCGCAGGTCGATGCCGCCATCGACCGGGAAAAGGCCAAGACCCACGGCGTGGCCGTCAGCGACATCTTCGACACCCTGCAGATCTACCTGGGTTCGCTGTATGCCAACGACTTCAACCGCTTTGGCCGCACCTATCAGGTCAACGTTCAGGCCGAACAGCAGTTCCGCCTCGAGTCCGACCAGATCGGCCAATTGAAAGTGCGTAACAACAAAGGAGAGATGATCCCGCTGGCGACCTTCATCAAGGTCAGCGACACCTCGGGCCCGGACCGCGTGATGCACTACAACGGCTTCATCACCGCTGAAATCAACGGTGCGGCGGCCCCCGGCTACAGCTCCGGCCAGGCCGAAAAAGCCATCGAGAAGCTGCTCAAGGAAGAACTTCCGAACGGCATGACCTACGAATGGACCGACCTGACCTACCAGCAGATCCTGTCCGGCAACACCGCGCTGTTCGTGTTCCCGCTCTGCGTACTGCTGGCGTTCCTGGTACTGGCGGCCCAGTACGAAAGCTGGAGCCTGCCACTGGCGGTGATCCTGATCGTACCGATGACCCTGCTGTCGGCCATCACCGGTGTGATCGCCTCCGGCGGTGACAACAACATCTTCACCCAGATCGGCCTGATCGTACTGGTGGGCCTGGCGTGCAAGAACGCGATCCTGATCGTCGAGTTCGCCAAGGACAAGCAACTGGAGGGCCTCAACCCGCTGGCCGCAGTACTGGAAGCTTGCCGCCTGCGTCTGCGGCCGATCCTGATGACCTCCTTCGCGTTCATCATGGGGGTTGTGCCGCTGGTGTTCTCCAGCGGTGCCGGTGCCGAAATGCGTCACGCCATGGGTGTGGCGGTGTTCTCCGGGATGCTCGGGGTGACCTTCTTCGGCCTGTTGCTGACGCCAGTGTTCTACGTATTGATTCGTAACTTTGTCGAGCGTGGCCAGGCGCGCAAAGCCGCCAAGGTCGCCCTGAAGCTGGAGTCGCACTGATGAGTTTGAAAGCCTTCCTGCCGAGCCTGCTGGTGCTGGCCTTGAGTGCCTGTGCCGTGGGTCCGGATTACCAGACGCCCAACACCGAGGCGGCCAACATCACGGCCGCCACCGATGGCGCCGCCGGCCAGAAGAACTTTGACCGTTCGCGTTTCGAAGGCATCTGGTGGCAGCAGTTCGAAGACCCGACCCTCAACCAGTTGGTGACGCAATCGCTCAAGGGCAACCGTGATTTGCGCGTCGCGTTTGCCCGCTGGAAAGCCGCACGGGCGATCCGCGATGACATCAGTAACGACAACTTGCCGGTCGTCACCAGCCGTGTAAGCAGTGACTTGGGCAAGGGCCAGATTCCTGGCCAGACCACCGACCGGGTCAACAGCGAACGCTACGACCTGGGCCTGGACATGGCCTGGGAGATCGACCTGTTTGGGCGTATCCAGCGCAACCTGGAATCGGCGAATGCCGAGCAACAGTCGCTAGAAGCCGATCTGTACCAACTGCAGGTGAGCATGATTGCCGAACTGGTGGATGCCTACGGTCAACTGCGTGGTGCGCAACTGCGGGAAAAGATCGCCCTGGCCAACCTGGAGAACCAGCAGGAGTCGCGCAAGATCACCATCAACCTGCGTGATGCCGGCGTCGGCGATCAACTCGATGTGGAACGTGCCGATGCCCGCCTGGCGTCGGTCGAAGCCAGCGTGCCGCAATTGCAGGCCGAGCAGGTTCGGGAAAAGAACCGTATCGCCACGCTGCTGGGCGAGCGGCCGGACAAGCTGACCGTGGACCTGAGCCCGAAAGACTTGCCGGCGATTGCCAAGGCCTTGCCGATCGGGAATCCGGGGGAACTGCTGCAACGCCGGCCGGACATTCGCAGTGCCGAGCGCAAACTGGCGTCGGCCACGGCGCGGATCGGCGTGGCCAAGGCCGACCTGTTCCCGCAAGTCAGCCTGAGCGGCTTCCTCGGTTTCACCGCCGGGCGGGGTTCGCAAATCGGTTCCTCGGCGGCCAACGCCTGGGCGCTCGGCCCGAGCATCACCTGGGCGGCATTCGACCTGGGCAGCGTGCGCGCCCGTTTGCGCGCCGCCGACGCCGATGCCGAAGGCGCCCTGGCGACTTACGAGCAGCAAGTGTTGTTGGCCCTGGAAGAATCGGAAAACGCATTCAGCGACTACGGCAAACGCCAGCAGCGCCTGATTTCGCTGATTCGCCAGAGCGAGTCCAGCCGTTCGGCTGCCGATCTTGCCGAAATTCGCTACCGCGAAGGCACCGCCGATTTCCTCGTGCTGCTCGACGCCCAGCGTGAACGCCTGGCGGCCGAGGACACCCAGGCCCAGGCTGAAGTCGACCTGTATCGCGGCATCGTCGCGATCTACAAGGCCCTCGGTGGCGGCTGGCAGCCCGAGACGGTCGCCAGCAATTAACCCCAAGCTTTCAAGCGCTCCTTTGGTTGGCCGCAACCAACCAATTCCTTTGCCCTGCGTCTCATTCGGTCGCGGGGCTTTTTTTGCCGTTTAAAAGGCAATGTAAATCCTTTGTGGGAGCGGGCTTGCTCGCGAAGGCGGTGTGTCAGGCAATGCAAATGTCAAATGACACACCGCCTTCGCGAGCAAGCCCGCTCCCACCGGGGTTATTGTTGGTCTTTGGATTGTTGGTTTTCCTGGACGGTCACGGTGGCCGTGGTCCCTGCCCTGAGTTTGTCTTTACCGGCATAGTCGGCATCGATCTCGATCCGCACCGGCACCCGCTGCGCCAGTTTGATCCAGGTGTAACTGGGGTTGATGTTGGCCAACAGGCGACCGCCCGGCAGGTTTTCCCGGTCGGCAATGGCAAAGGCAATGCTCTGCACTTTGCCGCCAAAGGTTTCGCCACTCATCAACTCGATCCTGACCCGGTCGCCCTCGCCGATCCGCGGCAACTTGGTTTCTTCAAAGTAACCGCTGACATAGAACGAATCGCTGTCCACCAGCGCCAGCAACGGACCACCGGCCGAGGCGTAGTCGCCCTCCCGGGTCAGCAGATTGGTGACAAAGCCGGTCACCGGGGAGACGACATGGGTACGCTGCAGATCGAGTTCCGATTGGGTCAAGGCCGCGATGGCCAGTTGCACGTTGGCCTGGGCCAGCACCAGATTGGCCTGATTTCGCAGCAGATCAGCCTGGGCCACCGACACGTCGGTGTTGGCTTTTTCCCACTCTTCGCCGGAAATCGCCGAACGATCCTTGAGCGTGCGCCGCCGTTGCTCCTCGCTCTGACGCTGCTTGAGCAAGGCTTCGCTGGCGGTAATGGACGCCTGGGCCTGCCCGAGCGAGGCTTTCGACACCTCGACGGCACGCTTGGCATGCTCCACCGCCAGCGTGTATCGCGCCGGATCGATCTCCAGCAGCGCCTGGCCCTTGTTCACATGTTGGTTGTCCTGCACGGCCAGGCTGACGATTCGCCCCGAGACATCGGCGGACAGAGTCACCACATCTGCACGCACCCGGGCATCCCGGGTCCAGGGGGCGCGGGTGTAATGCTCCCAGGCGAACCAGCCCAGGATCAAAGCCAGCAGTACCACCGCCAGCGTCGTAAGTCGGGGAAGGATGTTCTTCAAGGCATCAGACTCCCATCACCAGTATCAACGTGGCGCACACGCAGACATACAACGCGCCTTCGAACAAGGCCTCATGCCAGACGAACTGCAGCACCCCGAGGCGCCGCAGCCCCCAGTCCAGCAGGAGGAAAATCGGCAAACCCAGCAACAACGCCTGGGCAATCGGGGGCAGATAGGCGCCACCCACTTCCAGATCAATGGGCAAGGACAGGGTCTCCTTCAATGCCGGAGGGTTGAAAGTAGCCGCGATAACGCTCGACGAACGACACCACGATCAACAGCGCCACGCGCATGCGGAACACCGACCACAAATGCTCATGGACATCGGCATGCAGGGCATCCAGTTCGTCGCCCAGGGCGTGCAGGCTATCGAGCACCCGTGCCACTTCGACCCCGGGACGTCCGGCGACCAGCCTGCCCGTTTCCCGGACGGTGGAAAACAGGCGACTTTGCAGATCCGCACTCAACAGTGCGTTGTTCTGCCCCTGCTGCCTGAGCTGATTCATGGCAATCCCCAACGCCATGCAGGCCAGGCTGACTTGAAAGCGCTCATGGGATTGTGCTTCCTGCGTTGCCGGCAGCAGCCCCAGCATCATGGTCAGGCGATCAACCATGCGGCTCTCGAAAGCAAACTGCTGTTCATCGGTCGGCGCGGTTTTCAGCAAGGCGTACACCTGCTCGCAGTTCTCTTTATAGAGCCGCCTCATGCGCAAATCCGGCCTGAACGGAAAAATCAGCGCATAGACGCTCAACGCCAGCACGGTCGCGCAGGTATAGGCCCCGGCAAATTCGAACCACTGGATGGCGGTGTTTTGACCGATCCCTACGTTCAACGGACCGAGCAACAGAAAAGTCGTGAGCCCCAGGCCAATGCCGGTGCCTGTCGTGGGTGGACTGGCCAGCCCCACCGCAACGGCATAGAGCAAGGGCGCCAACAGCAAGGCAAGCATCTCGAAATTGCTGATCATCGGCACGAACAAGAACTGCAGGAGCGCCGAGGCCACCAGTGCCAGCCCGAAGCCCCTCGCGTAACTTTGCACGGCCAGCAGCGGCCTTGGAAAGGTCGACATCAGCGAGCAAAGGATGCCCACCAGCACCATCCCGCCTCGTGCACCGTCCCAGCCGGTCTCGATCCAGATCAGGCCGCAAATCAACAGCGCGGAAAAAGCCCGGATGGCGTTCATGGTCGCCAGGGTGAAGTCCAGATGCAGCGGATTTTCCCGCCCGCGAAACACGCTGCTGGCCGGTCGCCCGCTCTGGATGGCATCACTCAACTCCAGGATCTGCTCCAGCTGCTGCAACAGGCGAGCCTGCTCCCAGCGCAGCGACCAGGCCAGCGAGCGCAAGGTGGCCGGCAGCGGTTCGGTCAATTGTTCGGCTCTGTAGGCCAGTTCATCGAAGCGTTGTTGCAACGACGTGAAGTGGTGACGCTTGTCACTGGAAAGCGAACGCCCCTCCCGCGCCAGCTCATCGAGAAACTCCAGTTCTTCGGCGCGTATCCGTTGAATTTCCTCGGGCAACTCGCCCTCCCAGCGCTCGGTCAACAGCAGCCGCTGGTGGCGCAGGGCTGTCAGCCGTGCGGTCAACAACACCAATTGATTGCCCAAGAGTTGCACCAGGCCGTTGGCACTGCGCAACCGTGGCGCATCGAAGTACATGTGCCGGCGCACGCCCTCCAGACCGCTGATCTGGCCCAACAGCTGCATTTGTCGCTGCTGGAAATCGGTTTCGCTCTCTTCGGTGCGAAGGACGGCGCTGGCATGAGTGGCCAGCAACCGGATGATCTGGTCGATCCTGGCGAAGTAGTCACGGGCCACGGTTTCCGGCCTGGCGGTCAGCAGGCTGACCAGACACACACAGGCCACCGCCAGCAAGGTCTCGGTGACACGGGTCACCGCCAGCAGAAACATGCCGTCCTGATCCGGCACCGCCAGCAAGGCCACCACCACGGCGGTGTAGCCACTGAGGACAAATGCCTGGGAACTGGTATAGCGCAACAAGGTGCCACCGGCGGTGCACAACGCCAGCCACAATGCCAGGGTGGTAATGAACGGCAGCGGAGCCTGGGGAAAGATCGCCATGATCAACACCGCCACGGCAGCGCCCAGCGTGGTGCCGATCACCTGGCCAAAACTGCGGGCCAGCACCATGCCCCCCAGTGGCTGGCTGATGATGACCACGGCCATGATCGACCACTTGGGCTGGTCCAGATCGAACAAAAACGCCAGGTACAGGGTCAATAACCCCGCCGCAATGGTTCGCAAGGCAAACAGCAATACCCCGGGTCCGGGGTTGAGCATGGCCTTGAAGTACTGCAACAACGCTTGCATGGGAACACCCGTCGACACACTTCCAGCAAGCGTAGTCACTGTGGCGGTGCCTTGAGAGGTTTTGCTGGCGACGCCGTTTGCAGGCCCATTGAAAGCTGGCGGGAGGGCTTTTCCACGGTTTGAATCGTCAGTGAACGTCTTCAAGGTTTGACTCAAGGCCTGGCCTGACCGAAGCTGGCGCCTTTGCAAAAGTTCGCCAGCTTCCGGATTCCTGCATGCCCCAGTCCCGCCGCTATCTGTTTATCAGCCTCTTCGCCCTGCTCGTCATCGGCCTTGCATGGTTATCCCTGCGCGATACCACGCCAGTGGTTCCCGAAGCCATCCAACACGGTTACAGCGAAGCGCTGGCAGCGGCCCGTGGCGGTCAACCCGGTGCCGCGCGGGTGCTCTATCAGCAGTTGAAGCGTCCGGACCTGTCCCCCAAGCGCCGTGTCTGGTTGCATGCCGAGCTGCCCAATTATCCAAGCTCGGTGGCCCTTAAACTGGCGGATGCCGACTTGCAGAACGAATCGCCCGAAGTGCGAATCGCGGCGATCAGAAGCATCAGCGCCCTGGTACCGAACGGCCAGCGCAGTCTTTTGCTGGGGCCAATGCTCGACGACAGCGAACAGAACGTGCGGCTGGCGGCAATCAACGCGCTGCTGGGGTTGTCCCCGGATGAACTCGGCTTGTATTTCGGGCCGCTGGAGCAAGCCATCGATGCCTGGGAGCTGGTGCTCAAGAGCGAACCGCAAAGCGCCGAAAACCAATATCAACTGGCCCGGCTGCACCTGCACAACGCCGAACTCAAGCAAGCGCAACAGGCGTTGGACAACACCCTGCGCCTGGCGCCGGACAACCTGCCGGCGCTGGTGCTGCAAATCGAAGTGCTGGACAAACAGGGCCAGAACGACGCCGCCCGGCAGCTACTGGCCAGGCAACTGCAGGCACAGCCCAACTCGGCCTATCTGCAACATGCCCTGGGGCTCTGGCTACTGCATCACGACCAAAGCGAATTCGCCCTGCTCGGCCTGTCCAAGGCCGTTGAGCTTGAGCCCGACAACCGGGATTACCGCTACGACCTGGCCACCACACTGCGCGGTGAGCAGGAACTCGAAGCGGCGCAGATTCAGTTGCAGGAAATCGTCCAGCGCCATCCGAACGATCGCAAGGCACGGGTGCTGCTGATCAACTACTGGAAGGAAAGCGGGCAGCTGCAAAACGTGCAGATCCTGACAGCCCAGCTCGAGCAGATGAACCCTGATGATCCGTCGTTGCAACAGGGGCTCTAAAACCAAAAGATCGCAGCCTTCGGCAGCTCCTACATCTACGCCGCAGGCTGCGATCTTTTTGCGTTAAAAAAGGTTGAACGCTCGTCCGGGCCAGGGGTCAAGTGAAAAGGCAGCCCGTTGCGGCACTTCCAAGAGGCTGCCTCATTGCTCCTGGCCACGAGAGGACTCTTATTTGTCTCTAACCAACGAATTGAACCGTACCAAGGCGGCCACCGGTATCGAAGGCCTTGACGATATCCTCGATGGAGGACTGTCCCGCGGTCACGTGTTTTTACTGGAAGGCGAGCCGGGAACCGGCAAGACCACGGTGGCGCTGCATTTCCTGTTGGCCGGCGCTCAAGCCGGCGAGCGCTCGTTGTACATCACGCTGTCCGAGACCGAGCGCGAACTGCGCCAGGGCGCCTTGTCCCATGGTTGGGAGATGGACGACAACGTCCACATCTTCGAGCTGACGCCTCCGGAAAACCTGCTCAATGCCGAACAGCAGCAGACGCTGCTGTATTCCTCCGACCTTGAACTAGGCGAGGCCACCCGGCAGATTTTCGAAGTGGTCGAACGGGTCAAACCGACCCGCGTCGTCCTGGACAGCCTTTCCGAAATTCGGCTGCTGGCACAGAGCTCGCTGCGCTATCGTCGGCAGATTCTGGCCATCAAACATTATTTCGTGCGTTACGACGCTACGGTCTTGCTGCTCGACGACCTGACCACCGAGTCACTGGACAAGACCGTGCACAGCGTCGCCCACGGCGTGATTCGCCTGGAAGAGTTGACACCCAATTACGGTGCCGAGCGCCGGCGCGTGCGCGTGGTGAAGTACCGCGGCCAGAAATACCGGGGCGGCTTTCATGACTTCACCATCGCCAGCGACGGCGTGCATGTATTTCCGCGTCTGGTGGCCGCCGAACATCGCGGTCAGTACCTGCGCCAGCAATTGACCAGTGGCATCCGGGAAATGGATGCGCTGCTGGGCGGCGGTATCGAAACCGGTTCCAGCACCTTGATTCTCGGTCCGGCCGGGACCGGCAAATCACTGATCTCCATGGTGTTCGCCGCCGCGGCGGTGGCCCGGGGTGAAAAAGCCGCGTTGTTCATCTTCGATGAAGAGCTGGGGTTGCTGTACGAGCGCATGAAGAACATCGGCATCGATTTGCAGGCCCTGCAAGACAGCGGCAATCTGCTGGTCGAACAGGTGGACGCCGCCGAACTGTCTCCCGGCGAGTTCTCCCACCGGGTCCGGCGCTGTGTCGACGAAGGCAATATCAAGACCGTGGTGATCGACAGCATCAATGGCTATCAAGCGGCAATGCCGGAAGAGAACGCCCTGGTGCTGCACATGCACGAGTTGTTGCTGTACCTCAATCGAAAAGGCGCCGCGACCTTCATGACGGTTGCCCAGCATGGCCTGGTCGGCGACATGCAGGCCCCGGTCGACATCACCTACCTGGCCGATACGGTGATCCTGCTGCGTTACTTCGAAGCCCTGGGCAAGGTACGCCGGGCCATTTCGATCATCAAGAAACGCACCGGCAGCCATGAATCGACCATCCGTGAATACCGTATCAGCGCCCAGGGCATGACCATCGGTGAACCGCTGGAAGCCTTCCAGGGCGTGCTGCGCGGAGTGCCCACCTATCTCGGGGCGAGCAACCCCTTGCTTGCGGAAGATATCCGGTGACTGCGTTGCCGGCGACACCCGAGCGCACCCTCATCCTTGCGCCGCGAGGGCGTGACAGCCAGATTGCCTTGATGATGCTCAATGAAGCCGGGTTTCACGGGGTGATCAGCCAGGACCTGCCCGGGCTGTGCGCCGAGCTGCAGCTCGGTGCCGGCCTGCTGCTGATTTCCAGTGAAGCGCTGCTGGGTCGTGATCTCGAACCGCTGATCCGGCTGATTGAACAACAGCCCGCGTGGTCGGACCTGCCGATCGTGTTGATGACGCACCATGGCGGCCCGCAACAGAATCCGGCATCACGTTTCGGCCCGCAATTGGGCAATGTCACCTTCCTCGAACGGCCCTTTCACCCGATCACCCTGATCAGTCTGGTCACCACTGCCTTGCGCGGACGGCGACGACAGTACGAGGCCAGGGATCGGCTGGTCGACCTGAGCCAAAGTGAATTGCGCCTGCAAAACACCCTCGAAACCCTTGAGCAGCAGGTGGAAGAGCGCACCGCGCAACTGCGTCACAACGAAGAGGCGCTGCGCCAGTCGCAGAAAATGGAAGCCGTCGGCCAGCTCACCGGCGGCATCGCCCATGACTTCAACAACATGCTGACCGGCATCATCGGCAGCCTGGAATTGTTGCGTCGACGCCTGGCCCGGGGCCGTACCGAAGATCTGGACAGCCTGATCGACCTGGGGGTGACCTCGGCAAACCGCGCGGCGGCCCTGACTCACCGCCTGCTGGCGTTTTCCCGCCGCCAGTCGCTGGATTCCAAACCCGTGGAGATGAACGCCCTGGTGATCTCCATGGATGAACTGCTGCAACGCAGCATCAACGAAAGCATTCGCCTGGACATGCAACTCGATGAACAACTGTGGGTGGCCGAAGCCGACCCCAATCAACTGGAAAGCGCCCTGCTCAACCTGGTGATCAACGCCCGCGATGCCATGCCCAATGGCGGCAGGCTGGTGGTCTCTACCTCGAACCGGCACCTCGACGAGGACTTTGCCCAGTCCCAGAGCAATCTCGATGCCGGTGATTACGTCGTGCTCAGCGTCACCGACACCGGTTGCGGCATGGCGCAAAGCATCGTCAATCGCGCCTTTGACCCCTTCTTCACCACCAAGCCCATCGGCCAGGGCACCGGGCTGGGCTTGTCCATGATCTATGGCTTCAGCAAGCAGTCAGGCGGTCACGTCGTCATCCACAGCGTCGTGGGCGAAGGCACCACGGTGAGTCTGTTTCTGCCACGCTTCGGGGGTGACCTGCCTCAGGAGCATCCGGTCAATGTCGAACACTCGCCCTTTGCCAACAATGGCGAGACAGTATTGATTGTCGAAGACGACCCGGCGGTGCGGGTGCTGGTCAGCACGGTGTTGAGCGATCTGGGATATGCCTTCGTCGAAGCCTGTGATGGCGATAGCGCGGTGCCGATACTCGATTCGACCCAGCGCATCGACCTGCTGATCAGCGATGTCGGCCTGCCCGGCATGAACGGCCGGCAACTGGCGGAAATCGGCCGGCAGTTGCGGCCCGACCTCAGGGTGCTGTTCATCACGGGCTACGCCGAGCACGCCGCCGTGCGCGGCGGGTTCCTCGATCCGGGCATGCAGATGATCACCAAGCCGTTCACCTTCGATCTGTTGACGGCGAAGGTGCGGGAGATGATCAGCGCCTGAATGCTTACGAAAGCATGTCCTGCATCAGTTCCTGCAATTTATCCAGATCGAATGGCTTGTCCAGGATCGGCGCCTTGCGCGTGATCGGACTGTCGGTCTCACGGATTTCCTGGGCGTAGCCGCTGATGAAGATCACCTTGAGTTCCGGTCGCAGCTTCACGGCGGGTTCGGCGATCTGCACACCGGAGATTCCACCGGGCAGGCGGAAGTCGGTGATCATCATGTCCAGGTGGGGTTTGCTCGCCAGGATTTCAAACGCCTGTTCGCCGTTTTCGGCCTGAAGTACGCGATAACCCTCACCCGACAGATAAGCGGACAGCACCATCAGAATCGACGGATCGTCCTCGACAACGAGTACTACGTCTTGTGCATCTTCGCTCATGGGAAGCCTTTGTTCGTTCAATTGCTGCTGATACGACCATGGGGTCGATCAGAGGTTGCGTTTATCTGGCTGTTTTCCTACAGCGGCAGACAAACGCGAAACAAGGCGCCTTCGCCAATCCGGCTCTGGACGGTGATTGTACCGCCATGGGCGGTCACGATCTGTTCTGAAATAAACAATCCCAGGCCCAATCCGGCGACGGCCTGCCTGGCCGATACGCGCTCGAACTGCTGGAATATGCGCTTCTGGTTTTCTTCGTCGATCCCGATCCCCTGGTCGCGCACGTCTACCAGCGCCTGGCCTCCTTCACTGTATACCTTCACCGTGACCGGGCTCTTGGCCCCGTAGCGCAAGGCATTGGTCAACAGGTTGGATATGACCTGCTCAATACGAAATTCATCCCAGTTTCCGATCACCGGTTGCTCGGCATCAAGGGTCACCGACGTCTCGGCGGCGTCGATCTGCCGGGAAAAGTTGTGCAGCAAATCGCGAACCAGCGTCGAAAGATCGAACCGAGTCGGTCGGATCGACAGCTTGCCGGTGCGAATGCGCGAGACATCGAGCATATCCTCGATCAGGCGAATGAGGCTTTTGATCTGTCGCTCGTCGCGGTCGACCATGGCGTGCATCTTGTCCAGGGTGAAGGCGGCGGCGTTGTCCCGGGCCAGGTGCATCTTGCGCAGCTGGGTTTCAAGGATCAGGCCGTTGAGCGGCGTGCGCACTTCGTGGGCGACGATGGACATGAAGTCGTCGCGCATGCGCACCGCCTGCTGCAGTTCCAGCTGGGTGTTCTGCAGTTGCTCGAGCAGGGCTTCCTGTTCGCGGCGACTTTGCTCAAGGGCCAGCACTTGTTCCTTCATCGCCTTGCTCTGACGGTACAGGTCGACGAACACATTGACCTTGCTCTTGACCGCGTGGATGTCCAGCGGTTTGTGCAGGAAGTCCACGGCACCGCTTTCATAGCCCTTGAACGCGTATTCCATTTCACGCCCGGCGGCGCTGACGAAAACGATCGGAATGTTCTTGGTTTTTTCGGTGCCGCGCATCAACTCGGCCAGCTCGAAGCCGTTCATGCCCGGCATCTGCACATCGAGGATGGCCATGGCGAATTCGTGCTGCAGCAGCAGTGACAAGGCTTCGTCGGCGGACAGCGCCTTGTACACAATCCGGTCCTCACGCTTGATCAGCGCTTCAAGCGCCAGCAGATTTTCCGGCAGATCGTCCACGATCAGCAGTTTGGCCTGGATATTACTCAGCATGCGATTCGTTCCAGCTCGACAAGCAGACGGCCGATGCCGCGTACAGAAAGTATGTGGTCTGGCCGGTGCATATCCAGCGCAGCCTGGGGCATGGTGGCGACCTGAGCCTCTTGCGGGTCTTGCACGATGGTCATGCCACCGTTTTGTTTGACCTGGGCCAGCCCGCGCGCGCCATCGCGGTTGGCGCCTGTGAGCAAGACTGCAGCGAGCCCGGTGCCGTAGGCATCGGCAGCCGACTCGAACAGGTAATCGATGGCGGGTCGCGAATGATGCACTCGAGGCTCCAGGCTCAGGGAAAAGCTGCGGTCCCGCTCCACCGACAGGTGATAACCGGGCGCGGCGAAATACAGCGTGCCGGCCTCGACCGCAGTCTTGTCGCACGCCTCCAGCACCGGCATGGCAACTCGGCGGGCAAACACATCCGCCAGCTGGCTGCGGCGTTCGTCCGGCAGGTGCAGCACGACAATGATCGGCAACGCAAAACCTTCGCGCAGCGGGCCGAGGATGTTCAACAGCGCCTCCACGCCACCGGCGGAGGCACCGATCACGATCGCTTCGATAGCGGGCAGGTTCGTTGCACTGTTCATGTTTTTCGATAGATCCGTTCTTGTTTGACCAGCGGCTCGAACTTATCGCCAAAAGCCGAGAAATCCGGGGTTTCCTTGCTGCCCAACACCAGGAATCCGCGATGGCAGAGGGACTCATGAAACAGTCCGAACGCCCGATCCTGGAGTTTTTTATTAAAATAAATCAATACGTTACGACATGAAATTAATTGAGTTTCGGAGAACACACTGTCCGTCGCCAGGCTGTGGTCGGCGAAGGTCACGTTATCGCGCAGCGTCTTGTCGAAAATCGCGTACCCATAGGCCGCCGTATAGTAGTCGGCAAACGAACACTGGCCACCGGCCTGCTGGTAATTAGCAGTGTAGGCGCGGACGTTCTCCATCGAGAAAATCCCTTGCTTGGCTTTTTCCAGAGAGCGCGGATTGATATCGGTCGCGTAGATGATCGTACGGTCGAGCAAGCCCTCTTCGCGCAACAGGATTGCCATCGAATACACCTCTTCCCCGGTGCTGCATCCGGCGATCCAGATCTTGATCGAGGGGTAGGTTCGCAGCAGCGGTACCACTTCCTTGCGGATGGCCAGGAAGTGCGAAGGGTCACGAAACATCTCGCTGACCGGGATGGTCAGCAATTGCAGCAATTGCATGAAAGCGGCCGGATCGTGCAGGACCTTTTCCTGCAACGCCGAGATGGTCTGGCACTCGAACTGACTCAACGCATGGTTGACCCGACGCTTGATCGACGCGCCGGAGTAATCGCGAAAGTCGTAGCTGTACTTGAGGTAAATCGCCTCGATCAACAAGCGCAATTCGATTTCACTGCTGCGCTCCACGGAAAAATGGCGCTCCACTAGATGCGTTCCATCTTCGGCAACCACACGCGAATCAGCGAAAACAGGCGGTCCAGGTCGATAGGCTTGGCCAGGTAATCGTTGGCGCCGGCTTGCAGGCAGCGCTCCTGATCGTCCTTCATGGCCTTGGCCGTCACCGCGATGATCGGCAATTTGCGCCAACGCGGGACCTTGCGGATTTCAACGGTGGCCTCAAAGCCATCCATCTCCGGCATCATCACGTCCATCAACACCAGATCGATGTCCTCCACTTCATTGAGTCGTTCAATCGCTTCCCGGCCGTTGCGACCAATGACCACGACTGCGCCCTTTTGCTCCAGCGCGCTGGTGAGGGCGAAAATGTTGCGCACATCATCATCCACCAGCAGCACCTTGCGGCCTTCGAAGACCCGGTCGCGACTGCGGGCGACCTTGAGCATCTTCTGCCGGTCATGGGACAACCGTGATTCGACTTTGTGCAGAAAAAGTGTCACTTCGTCCAGCAGCCGCTCCGGCGAACGCGCACCCTTGATGATGATCGAACGCGAATACTTGCGCAGTTCAGCCTCTTCATCGCGGGTCAGGTTGCGCCCGGTATAGACGATGACGGGCGGAAAGGAGCAGATGTCTTCGGTGGACATGCGCTTGAGCAGGTCGTTGCCGAGCATGTCAGGCAGCTTGAGGTCGATGATCATGCAATCGAAGACCGACGTGCGCAGCAGGTCCAGTGCCTCCTGCGCCAGGCCAACGGCGGTGATCTCTATGTCATCGTCGCCGATCAGGCGGGCAATGCTGTCGCGCTGCAAGTCGTCGTCCTCGACCAGCAGCACACGCTTGACCTTCTGGGTCAGCTTGGCTTCCAGGCGCGCAAATACGTCCTTGAGTTCCTCGCGGGTGGTGGGTTTGACCGCATAGCCAATGGCGCCCATGTGCATCGCCGCTTCGACCCGATCTTCGACTGAAATCACATGCACCGGGATGTGTCGGGTTTCGGCGTGTTCCTTCAGGCGTTGCAGCACGGTCAGGCCGGAATGATCGGGAAGGCGCATGTCCAGCAGGATCGCGTCAGGAATGAACGCCTTGGCCAGGTCGTAGCCTTCGTCGGCGCCATGGGCCACCAGGCACTGATAACCCAGTTCATGGGCAAGGTCGTAGAGAATATGCGCAAAGTTCGACTCGTCCTCAACCACCAGAATGCAGCGGCTGTTGAACGGCCCTTTGTGGCGATCGTCGTCGAAACGCGCAATGTCGACTTCGGCCACCAATGGCGATAACGTGGGCGGCACTGCATCCGCAGCCGCCGCCACCGCAACCGCTCGCATCGGTTCGACAGGCACCTCGCCCGGTTCCACGTACTGCTGCGGCATGACCAGGGTGAACACACTGCCCTGCCCCGGTTTGCTGGTCACGCTGATGGAGCCGCCGAGCAACGCGGCCAGATCACGGGAGATCGACAAGCCCAGCCCGGTGCCGCCGTAGCGCCGATTGGTGGTGCCATCGGCCTGACGGAAGGCTTCGAAAATGCTGTCGTGCTGATCCGCCGCGATGCCGATCCCGGAATCGCGGATGCTGAACGCGATGCCGTCATTCGGCGCCGCAGCGACGGACAGGCTGACGCTGCCGCTTTCAGTGAACTTCACGGCGTTGGACAACAGGTTCTTGAGCACCTGCTCCAGGCGCTGGCGGTCGGTGAACAGCATCGGCGGCGCGCCGTCCAGCAACTCCACCTGGAAATCCAGCTGCTTGTCCGTGGCCAATGGCTGGAACAGGCCGCGCAGGCCATCGACCAGGCGCGCCACGCTGGTGTTCTCCGGACGGATTTCCAGCTTGCCGGCCTCGACTTTGGAAATGTCCAGAATGTCGTTGATCAGGTTGAGCAAGTCATTGCCGGCGGAGTAGATCGACTCGGCGAACTTCACTTGCTCGGCCGTGAGGTTTTCTTCCGGGTTTTCCGCCAGCAGCTTGGCCAGGATCAACGAGCTGTTAAGCGGAGTGCGCAGCTCGTGGGACATGTTGGCGAGGAATTCTGACTTGTACTTGCTTGAACGCTGCAGTTCCAGCGCGCGCTCTTCGAGCTGGATCTGCGCCTGATTGAGTTCGGAGTTCTTCAGGTCCATGGCGTCGCGTTGCTCGGCCAGCACTTCTGCCTGTTCGGCGAGTTGTTCGTTGGTCTGCTCCAGCTCCACCTGCTGGGTTTCCAGGTGCGCCTGGGACTCCTTGAGCACCCGCGACTGTTCTTCGAGCTCTTCGTTGGCGGTCTTGAGCTCTTCCTGCTGCACCTGCAACTCTTCATTGAGCTGCTGGGTTTCGGCCAGCACTTCCTGCAGGCGATGGCGATAGCGTGCGGCCTCGATGGACGTGCCGATGTTGCTGGCAATCAACTCGAGCAACGCGACATCGCGGTCATCCAGCGGACGCAGGAAACCCAACTCGATCACGCCATTGACCCGGTCGTCGTCGCTGGTCGGCACCACCAGCACACTGCGCGGCAATCCGTCTCCGAGGCCGGAGCTGACCTTGAAATAATCCCCCGGCACCTCGTCCAGGCGAATCAGCCGCGCCTGCTGCGCCACCTGGCCGACAATGCCTTCATCGCTGTAAATCTGCTGATCCCGCTCTTCCTGTTCGCGGGAAAAACCGTAGCTGGCGATGCGTCTGAGACCGCCGTGGTCTTCCCGAACATAGAGCGCCGCCACGGCGCTACCGAGGTACTGCGCGCAAAACTGCAGGATGTTGCGCCCCAGCAGGTTCAGGCTCAACTGTCCCAGCACCTGCTCGGCGAGCTCGGTCTGACCGTTGCGCAGCCAGGCCTGTTGCTCCAGGCGCTGGGCACTGGCTTGTTGGGCGGCGAGATTGACGCTGTAGCTTTGCGACAGGCTGAGCAAATCGCGGCGCCCGACGTACGCCAGCAAGCCACTGACACCGGCGATGAACAACAGATAGAGACTGATGCTCCAGACCGTGGTGCGGCGCACCTCATCATTGCGTGTGGCGCGCAACTGTTGTTCGGTATCGATCACCTCCTCGAACTGCTTGCGAATTTCATCGGTCAGTCGTTTGCCCCGCCCGGCCTTCACTACCGAGCGATAATCACCGCTGCTGCGCTGCAAATCGATCATCGATTGCGCATAGCTGGCCCACTCCTGTTGCAATGCCTGCAACCGCAGCAAGCGGTCAGTCTGCACCGGGTTGTCGGCCGTCAGCTCGAGCAAGGTGTTGAGGGCCACGGCAACCCGCGGCTTGGCGGTTTCGTAGGGATCGAGGAAATGCTCGTCGCCACTGAGCAGAAAACCGCGCATGCCGGTTTCCAGGTCCACGGTCAGCTTGACCGCTTCATTGGCGTTATTGATCACCCGGTCGGTGTGTTCCACCCACTGGATCGTCGACAGCAGATAGCTGATCAGCGAAACGAAGAACACCGCGCTGATAAGGCCCAGCCCCAACGGCAGGCTGATATTGCGGCTCAGGAGTTTACGAAATCGTTGCTCATCAACCAAGGACGCGGAGGTCATGGGGCAGGCCTTGTCGAACTGTCAGAATGCAAGGAGTTTGCCCCAAAACTGGTACATGGATCCATTTTTCTGACATGTTTTCGCGCAAACTCCTACATTCCGATGCGCCCGCGCAAAACGGCAGGTTATCCTTGTCGACCTGCCGCATTCTTTTTTGCGCCACCTCGGGAACTTGTCTGGATCTGCCACTTACTGATGCAAGAGGCCGGTGATTTCCAGCGACCGGCAATGCCAATATTTTCAGGAAGTCCACTATGTCATCCGTCAACGCCTACACCATCCTCGTCGTCGAAGACGATGCCATCGTGCGCATGCTGATTGTCGACGTACTGGAGGAACTGGAGTTCGAGGTGCTGGAAGCCGATGGCAGCGAACAGGCGCTGGAGATGCTCAGGGACTCGAACCAACACATTGACCTGATGATGACGGATGTCGGTCTGCCGATCATGGATGGTCGCGAGCTGGCCACCCTCGCCCGCACGATACGCCCCGACCTGCCCATCCTGTTTGCCAGCGGTTATGCCGAAAGCATCGACGTGCCCGCCGACATGCACGTGATCGGCAAACCCTTCTCCATTGATCAGTTGCGCGACAAGGTCAAAAGCATTCTCGAGTGACCTGGCGATCCACTGTGGTTTAATGCGCGCCTTTTTCGTCCCTGCCCTGTCTTCGCTTCAAGGAAATTCCGTACATGATTGAGCCCCGCGCAACCAAAGTCCTGGTCATTGGTTACGTCTGGCCCGAGCCCCGCTCTTCTGCGGCCAGCGGGCATGTCATGCAGATTCTCGAGGTTTTCCTGCAGCAAGGCTGGGATATCACCTTCAGCAGCCCGGCAGGTTTCGGCGAACAGCGCGCAGACCTGACGGCGCTGGGTATTCGTGAAGTGCCCATCGAGCTGAACAACAGCAGTTTCGACGCATTCATCAGTGAACTGGCGCCGGACATCGTGTTGTTCGATCAATTCATGATGGAGGAACAGTTCGGGTGGCGGGTCGAGAAGTATTGTCCCGACGCGTTGCGCGTACTGGAAAGTTGCGACTTGCAAAGCCTCAGGCAGGGTCGGCATCAACGCCTCAAGGAGCGCTTGAAGGCAAGTGAAGACAACAATGACTTCAGCGGCCTGTTCGCCCCGGCGTCGCGTGAAGAGTTTGAACACATGGCCAATACCGATCTGGCCAAGCGTGAGATCGCGTCGTTTTATCGTTGTGATTTGACGCTGATGGTTTCCGAAGTGGAAATCGAATTGCTGGTCGAGCAGTTCAGAATTCCGCGCAACTTGCTGCACTGGTGCCCCTTGATGGTTGAATTACCGACCCGTGCGCCGGTAGCGTTCGAAGACCGGGCACACTTTCTTCATATCGGCAATTTTCGCCATGCACCCAACTGGGATGCGGTGCTCTGGTTGAAAACCGCTATCTGGCCGCTGATTCGCGAGCAGTTGCCCGGCGCCCAATTGCATATCTACGGTGCCTATACACCACCCAAGGCGACCGCCCTGCATAACCCGGCCCAGGGTTTTCATGTGATGAACTGGGCGCAGGACGCCCTGCAAGTCATGTCGTCGACACGGGTCTGTATGGCGCCTCTGCGTTTTGGCGCTGGCATCAAAGGCAAGATTGTCGATGCGATGCTCTGTGGCACACCGAATGTGACAACGCCTGTCGGTGCCGAAGCGATGCATGGCGAACAAGCGTGGCCCGGTGCAGTGACCCGTTCGGCACGGGAGTTCGCCGATCAGGCCGTGCAACTGCACAACGACAAGACGCGCTGGCTCGATGCCCAGGCGCAGGGGCAAACCCTGCTTGCCAGTCGCTACCGCAAATCCGTTCATGGCCCGGCCTTGATCCAGCGGCTGGTCGATTGCCAACGGGATCTGGCCAACATCAGGCGAGACAACTTTACTGGCAGCATGCTGCGTCATCATCAGCACAAGAGCACTCAATACATGGCGCAATGGATAGAGGCGAAAAACAGCCAGCAATAACAATATCCCGAAACACTGACAACTTGTGCAGTGCCTGACTTGTGTCCAAGAATAAATCGCCCGACATCAAACCTGATAGTCGGGCGTTTTTTATTCTTAATTAGCAACGGACTGCACGATGACAAATACTTACCCCTACAAAAACTGGATGTCGGCGACTTCTTCCATTGACAAGTTAACCCTCCTGGAACTGGTCTGGCCCGGCGCCCATAATGCGGGAGTGGATTATGACTTCTCTTACCCGATCCACGTTCAACCCGTCAGTCACTGGTTCGTCTGCCAGGATGGACCCTTTATCCAGCAGCTCAACGAGGGTGTCCGGGCACTCGACTTGCGATTCCATTCAGACGAGCACTGGCTGGGAGTCAGGAAGTTCCATACGTTTCACGGCTTCAAGCTGCTCAGGGGGCGATCGTTGAGTGAGTTGTTCAAGAGCCTGGACTTTTTCCTCAATGAAAACCCGGATGAGTTCGTCGTGCTGGATATTCGCGAACTCAAAGGCCTTGATGAAAAGAGTTTCGACTACACAGGCTTTGATGAGGTCATCATGAGTGAACTGGGCACGCGATTGATTCCGCGAGAAAACCGTTATTTGACACTGGGCGCACTAAAGAAAATAAATCCCCTGCAAAGAATCGTACTTGCCGCCGACTGGCATCTGGACTTCAACTCCTCCCTGTATTGGCCGAAAATCCCGGTTAAATGGAGTGGCAACGACATTACTTCCCCCGAAGAGTTAAGACAGCATATTGAAAGAACACTGAATAACCCGCCCGAGGAAAACACGCTCTGGTCGTTATCCGCCACCAGTTATGGAGAACTGGCCGGTGTAAAACGAATCACCCGGGAATTGAACGAGTGGTTTGCTCCGGGCACTGGATGGACGCAGAAGTGCAGCATCATCAGTGCCGACTTTATTGGAGCGACACAACTGGTCAGCTATTGCCGGGAAATCAACCTTTCCAGGGGACAGAACAAGAAGTAAGGCCGGGGAACTGGAACTGTCCTGGGCGGGGGTGCATGATTGGCGCCTGAAAAACAACAAGACCACCCTGGACATGACCCGCACCGCCAGAGTCACCGATCCCTCCTATGAGTTGATGGACGACCACAATGGTTTGTCCATCATCTACCGCCAGCACGGTTTTCCCTGCCCGCTGGTGCGCTGGCATTTCCACAAGGAATACGAGTTGCACCTGATCGTCGCCAGTTCCGGCAAGGTGTTCATTGGCGATTACATCGGCAACTTCTATCCGCAATCCCTGTTCCTGACCGGCCCCAACCTGCCCCACAACTGGATCAGCCAGGTGGCCGAGGACGAAGTGGTGCCCAAGCGCGACATGCTGGTCAACTTCACCGACGAGTTGTTCGACAGCGGCTATCAAGTGTTTGCCGAGCTCAAGACACTGGCACCCTTGCTGGAGCGCGCGCAATACGGCATCGAGTTTCGCGGCAAGCACACTATCGCCAAGGCGATGGATCTGATGCAACGCATCGCCGATACCAGCGGTGCGACCCGTCTCGGGCACTTTTTCATTCTGCTGGAGTTGCTCGCGGCCACCGACGACTACCAATTGCTCTCCGGCGCCACGACGCCGCAACTGGCCGACGAGAACAACGTCGATCGCACCAACCGCGCGGTGGATTACATCTTCGCCCATTACGCCCGGGAATTGCCGCTGGAAGAAGTCGCCGAACATCTGGGCATGAAGCCCACGTATTTCAGCCGCGTGTTCAAGCAGGCCACCGGGCGCAATTTCATCGAATTCGTCAATCGCCTGCGCATCAGCAAGTCCTGCGAGTTACTGGCCGATGGCGACAAACCGGTCACGGACGTGTGCTTCGAATCCGGTTTCAACAACATTTCCAACTTCAACCGGCGCTTCCAGCAGCTCAAGGGCATGACGCCTTCGCATTACCGGCGGTTGGTGGTCCAGCGGTTGACCGAGCAAAACCTCGGCTAGATGCGATCAAATGTGGGAGCGGGCTTGCTCGCGAAAGCGCTGTGTCAGGTTGAGAAATGTCGCCTGACACTCCGCTTTCGCGAGCAAGCCCGCTCCCACAAGGGGTCGTAGCCAAGCTCGAAACCTGTACGGATTCAACGTCACCCCATCGCTGAAAAGCCTTTCCTTGTGTCTACCGCCCTAAACTCCAGTGCAAAAAAGTATCAGTTGAAGTGCGATGGATGATTTGTCTCGCCCTCCAATGAAGGTTGTAATCCGTGCACATTCTTCCTGCCTTCGGAAGACACAAAAACAATAACTGTCCTTCTGTATCCCGCCGGGTGCAGAAAAGGAGTGCACGATGCAACCTTCGGTAAAAGCCCTGCTTGCCCTCACCTGCATGACCCTCAGCAGCGTCAGCCTTGGCGCCCAGACCCTGACCATCGCCACCGTCAACAACAGCGACATGATCCGCATGCAAAAGCTCTCGAAAACCTTCGAGGCCGAGCACCCGGACATCGAGCTCAATTGGGTGGTGCTCGAGGAAAACGTCCTGCGCCAGCGCCTGACCACCGACATCGCCACCCAGGGCGGGCAATTCGACGTGCTGACCATCGGCATGTACGAAGCGGCACTCTGGGGCGCCAAGGGCTGGCTGGAGCCGATGAAGGATTTGCCGGCCAGCTATGCCCTGGACGACGTGTTCCCGTCGGTGCGCGAAGGCCTGTCGGTCAAAGGCTCGCTGTACGCCCTGCCGTTCTACGCCGAAAGCTCGATCACCTATTACCGCACCGATTTGTTCAAGGACGCCGGCCTGAGCATGCCCGAGCGTCCGACCTGGGAGCAGATCGGTGAATTCGCCGCCAAACTCAACAAACCGGACCAGGAACAGTACGGCATCTGCCTGCGGGGCAAGGCCGGCTGGGGCGAGAACATGGCGCTGATCACCACCGTCGCCAACGCCTATGGCGCGCGCTGGTTCGACGAACAGTGGCAGCCGCAATTCAACGGGCCCGAGTGGAAGAATGCGCTGAACTTCTACGTCGATACCATGAAGAAATCCGGCCCGCCGGGTGCATCGAGCAACGGTTTCAACGAAAACCTGGCGCTGTTCAACAGCGGCAAATGCGCGATCTGGGTCGATGCCAGCGTCGCCGGCTCGTTCGTCACCGACAAGACCCAGAGCAAGGTCGCCGATCACGTCGGTTTCACCTATGCGCCGCATCAGGTCACTGACAAGGGTTCGGCCTGGTTGTATTCCTGGGCGCTGGCCATTCCGACCAGTTCCAAGGCCAAGGACGCGGCGAAAACCTTCAGCGCCTGGGCCACTTCCCGGGAATACAGCGCACTGGTCGCGGAAAAAGACGGCATCGCCAACGTGCCGCCGGGTACCCGGGCCTCGACCTACAGCGAGGCCTACATGAGTGCCGCGCCGTTCGCCAGGGTGACGCTCGAATCGCTCAAGGCCGCGAACCCGGGCAAGCCGACGCTGGAACCGGTGCCTTATATCGGCATCCAGTTGGTGACCATTCCCGAGTTCCAGGGCATTGGTACTCAGGTCGGCAAATCCTTCTCGGCGGCGCTGATCGGCCAGACCACGGTCGAGCAGGCGTTGGCGGCTGCCCAGCAAACCACCGAGCGCGAAATGAAGCGCGCGGGTTATCCAAAATAACCAACACCATCCCTGTGGGAGCGGGCTTGTGTGGCGAGGGGGCTTGCCCCCGTTCGGCTGCGAAGCAGTCGCAAAGCTTTGGGGCCGCTTCGCGACCCAACGGGGGCAAGCCCCCTCGCCACACAAGCCCGTTCCCACAGTTGATCTTCATCTGCCCGTACTCGACCGGTTCTGATCACCATGAATACATCAACTGCCAAAGCTCACATGGACATTGCCCTACCCCTGCGCAAAAGCCGCGTGGCCAATCCCGGCTGGTTTCTGGTCAGCCCTTCGGTGGCACTGCTGCTGTTGTGGATGATCGTGCCGCTGGGCATGACCCTCTACTTCTCGACGATTCGCTACAACCTGCTCGATCCCGGCGAGAACGCGTTCGTCGGGCTGGAGAACTTCACCTACTTCCTCACCGATTCGGGCTTCCTGCCCGGCGCCACCAACACCCTGTTGCTGGTGGGCAGCGTGCTGTTGATCAGCGTGGTGTTCGGTGTGCTGATCAGTGCGCTGCTGGAGGCCAGTGAGTTTTTCGGTCGCGGCATCGTGCGGGTCATGCTGATCTCGCCGTTTTTCATCATGCCCACGGTCGGCGCGCTGATCTGGAAGAACCTGATTTTCCACCCGGTGTCGGGGATCCTCGCCTACGTCTGGAAACTGTTCGGCGCACAACCGGTGGACTGGCTGGCGCACTACCCGCTGCTGTCGATCATCATCATTGTCTCGTGGCAATGGCTGCCGTTCGCCATCCTGATCCTGATGACCGCCATGCAGTCCCTCGACCAGGAACAGAAAGAGGCCGCACGCCTGGACGGTGCCGGCCCCATCGCGATCTTCTGGCACCTGACCCTGCCGCACCTGGCGCGACCGATTGCGGTGGTGGTGATGATCGAAACCATCTTCCTGCTCTCGGTGTTCGCCGAAATCTTCACCACCACCAACGGCGGCCCCGGCTACGCCTCGACCAACCTCGCCTACCTGATCTACAACCAGGCGCTGGTGCAGTTCGACGTCGGCATGGCCTCGGCGGGCGGCTTGATCGCGGTGGTCATTGCCAACATCGCGGCGATCATTCTGGTGCGGATGATCGGCAAAAACCTGACCGACAAAGCCTGAGGCCTGCCATGACTCTTCAACAATCCCGTCGTTTGCAAAGCCTGTTGCTCGGGACGCTGGCCTGGGCCATCGCGATCCTGATCTTCTTCCCGATCTTCTGGATGGTGCTGACCAGCTTCAAGACCGAAATCGAGGCCTTCGCCACGCCGCCACAGTTCATCTTCACGCCGACGCTGGAGAACTACCTGCACATCAACGAGCGCAGCGACTACTTCAGCTTCGCCTGGAACTCGGTGGTGATTTCCTTCAGCGCCACGGCCCTGTGCCTGCTGATCGCGGTGCCGGCGGCCTACTCGATGGCGTTCTACGAAACCCGGCGCACCAAAGGCACGCTGCTGTGGATGCTCTCGACCAAGATGCTGCCGCCGGTGGGCGTGCTGATGCCGATCTACCTGCTGGCCAAGAGTTTCGGCCTGCTCGACACGCGGATCGCGCTGATCGTCATCTACACGCTGATCAACCTGCCGATCGTGGTCTGGATGATTTACACCTACTTCAAGGACATCCCCAGGGACATCCTCGAAGCCGCGCGACTGGATGGCGCAACGCTGGTCCAGGAGATGCTCCGGGTATTGCTGCCGATCGCCAAGGGTGGCCTGGCGTCCACGGTGCTGTTGTCGCTGATCCTGTGCTGGAACGAGGCCTTCTGGTCACTGAACCTGACCTCGTCGAAAGCCGCGCCACTGACCGCCCTGATTGCCTCCTACTCAAGCCCCGAAGGGCTGTTCTGGGCCAAATTGTCGGCGGTCTCGACCCTGGCCTGTGCGCCGATCCTGATCTTCGGCTGGATCAGCCAGAAACAGTTGGTTCGCGGCCTGTCGTTCGGTGCGGTGAAATGAAGCCCCCGGATTCCTGACTCAATGCGAAACCTGTAGGAGCGAGCCTGCTCGCGATGGACGTGAACGATAACGCTGGCTGACTGGAAGAGCGCGTCGCCTGAACGCTCATCGCGAGCAGGCTCGCTCCTACAAAAAGCCTGAATATATACAAACGGAGGCCCACCACCATGGCCAACCTGAAAATCAAGAATCTGCAAAAAGGCTTCGAAGGTTTTTCCATCATCAAGGGCATTGACCTTGAAGTGAACGACAAGGAATTTGTGGTCTTCGTCGGCCCGTCGGGCTGCGGCAAATCCACACTGCTGCGCCTGATCGCCGGGCTCGAAGAAGTCAGCGGCGGCACCATCGAACTCGATGGCCGCGACATCACCGAAGTGAGCCCGGCCAAGCGTGACCTGGCGATGGTGTTCCAGACCTACGCCCTGTACCCGCACATGAGCGTACGCAAGAACATGTCATTCGCCCTTGACCTGGCGGGCGTAGCGAAAGCAGAAGTGGAGAAAAAGGTCAGCGAAGCGGCGCGCATCCTCGAACTGGGGCCGATGCTGGAGCGCAAGCCCAAGCAACTGTCCGGCGGCCAGCGTCAGCGCGTGGCGATTGGCCGGGCCATCGTGCGCAACCCGAAAATCTTCCTGTTCGATGAACCGCTGTCCAACCTCGACGCGGCCCTGCGGGTGCAGATGCGCCTGGAATTGCTGCGCCTGCACAAAGACCTGCAAGCGACGATGATCTACGTCACCCACGACCAGGTTGAAGCCATGACCATGGCCGACAAAGTGGTTGTGCTCAACGGCGGCAAGATCGAGCAAGTCGGCTCGCCATTGGACCTCTATCACCAGCCTGCCAACCTGTTCGTCGCCGGTTTCCTGGGCACGCCGAAAATGGGCTTCCTCAAGGGCAAGGTCACCCGCGTCGACAGCCAGGGCTGCGAAGTGCAACTGGACGCTGGCACCCGCATCAGCCTGCCCTTGAGCGGATCCCGTCTGAGCGTCGGCAGCGCAGTGACCCTCGGTATTCGCCCGGAACACCTGGAACTGGCCAAACCCGGCGATTGCACCTTGCAGGTCACCGCCGATGTCAGCGAACGCCTGGGCAGCGATACGTTCTGCCACGTCCGGACTTCCTCCGGTGAAGCCCTGACCCTGCGCGTTCGCGGCGATCTGGCCAGCCGCTACGGCGAAACCCTGAGCCTGCACCTGGACGCGCAACACTGCCATTTATTCGATGCCGACGGCGTGGCGTTGACCCGTCCGTTGCGCGTTGCTGCCTGATCCCAGAGAGACTGTGATGAAACTCAATAAACAGAACCTCAACCGCCTCGCACCCGGAGTGGCCCTGCCCGCCTACGCGCTGGGCGATACCCGTCAGGGCATTGCGCACATCGGCGTCGGCGGTTTCCATCGCGCCCACCAGGCGTTTTACACCGATGCGCTGATGAACACCGGTGAAGGCCTGGACTGGGCCATTTGTGGCGTCGGCCTGCGCGCCGAGGACCGTCGCGCCCGTGACGATCTCAAGGATCAGGACTACCTGTTCACCCTGTTCGAGCTCGGCGATGGCGACGACACCGAAGTGCGGGTGATCGGGGCCATCCGCGACATGCTGCTGGCCGAAGACGACACCCGGGCGCTGATCGACAAACTGGCCAGTCCCGAGATCCGCATCGTCTCGCTGACCATCACCGAGGGCGGTTATTGCATTGACGACAGCACCGGTGAGTTCATGGCGCACTTGCCGCAGATCCGGCATGACCTCGCGCACCCCGACACGCCAACGACCGTGTTCGGCTTGCTCTGTGCCGCACTGGCCAGGCGCCGCGCCGCCGGCACAGCGGCCTTCACCCTGATGTCCTGCGATAACCTGCCGCACAATGGCGCCGTCACCCGCAAGGCCCTGCTGGCCTTCGCCGCCTTGCACGACATCCCACTGCGCGACTGGATCGACACCCACGTCAGTTTCCCCAACGCCATGGTCGACCGCATCACGCCGATGACCAGCACCTCGCACCGCCTGCAACTGGCGGACCAGCATGGGGTAGACGATGCCTGGCCGGTGGTCTGCGAACCCTTTGTGCAATGGGTGCTGGAAGACAAGTTCGTCAACGGTCGCCCGGCCTGGGAAAAGGTCGGCGTGCAGTTCACCGACGACGTCACGCCGTACGAAGACATGAAGATCAAGCTGCTCAACGGCAGCCATCTGGCGCTGACCTACCTGGGATTCCTGAAGGGTTACCGTTTCGTCCACGAGACCATGAACGATCCGTTGTTCGTACGCTATATGCGCGCCTACATGGACCTGGACGTGACGCCGCAACTGGCCCCGGTGCCGGGAATCGACCTGACCGAGTACAAGAACACCCTGGTGGCGCGTTTCTCCAATCAGGCGATTGCCGACCAGCTTGAGCGGGTGTGTTCGGACGGCTCTTCGAAGCTTCCGAAATTCACCGTGCCGACCATCAACCGCCTGATCGCCGATGGCCGCGAGACCAAACGCGCCGCGCTGGTGGTGGCGGCGTGGGCCCTGTATCTGAAGGGCGTGGATGAACATGGCGACACGTACAGCATTCCCGATCCTCGTGCCGGGTTCTGCCAGGCGCTGGTGGCCGATGATGTGCTGATCACCCAGCGCTTGCTGGCGGTCGAGGAGATCTTTGGTACGGCGATACCCTGCTCGGCGGAGTTTGTCGCGGCGTTCGAGTGGTGCTGCAACAGTTTGCGAGAGGTGGGGGTGTCGCGGACGCTGGAGCGGGTGTTGGCGTAAGTCCTGCGGTGGAGCTGCTGCCGTCTTCGCGAGCAAGCCCGCTCCCACCCTTGAAATGCATTCCCCTGTGGGAGCGGGCTTGCTCGCGAAGGCGGCCTGACAGGCGACATCCATGTTGAATGATCCAAGGATCCACTATGCCAAACCAACAACTCTTCCTAGGCATCGACTGCGGTACCCAGGGCACCAAGGCCATCATCCTCGACGCAGTCAGTGGTCAAGTGCTCGGCCAGGGCGCGGCCAGCCATAGCTTGATCAGCGCGGCCAATGGCCGCCGCGAACAGGACACCCGTCAGTGGCTGGAAGCCTTCGCCACGGCCACCCGCCGCGCGTTGCTCGCGGCCAGGGTCGATGGCCAGTCGATCCTCGGCATTGGCGTGTCCGGCCAGCAACATGGCCTGGTGCTGCTCGACGACAAGGGCCAGGTGCTGCGTCCGGCCAAGCTCTGGTGCGACACCGAAACCACGCCGGAGAATGACCGTCTCCTGGCCCACCTCGGCGGCGAAAAGGCTTCGCTGGAACGCCTCGGCGTGGTCATCGCGCCGGGCTATACCGTATCCAAGCTGCTCTGGACCAAAGAGCAGCATCCCGAGGTGTTTTCCCGGATCGCCCATATCCTGCTGCCCCACGACTACCTCAACCATTGGCTCACCGGCCGCAGTTGCAGCGAATACGGTGATGCCTCGGGCACCGGGTATTTCAATGTGCGTACCCGGCAGTGGGATGTGCAGTTGTTGTGCGACATCGACCCCAGCGGACGCCTGCAAGCCGCGCTGCCCGAGCTGATCGATGCGCACCAGGCAGTCGGCACGATTCTGCCGGGGATTGCCGAGCACTTGGGCATCAATCCGCGAGCACAAGTGTCCAGTGGCGGCGGCGACAACATGATGGGGGCCATCGGCACCGGCAATATCCAGCCCGGCGCAATCACCATGAGCCTCGGCTCGTCAGGCACGGTGTACGCCTATGCCGACCGGCCGAACGTCGCCCCGGATGCCGCAGTCGCCACGTTCTGTTCTTCCAGTGGCGGCTGGCTGCC